>NZ_JAVRCD010000005.1:0-241620 GCF_034530895.1 Nostoc sp. DedQUE08 | reverse complement strand
GCGCGGGAGCGCAGCTACGCTGCGCCATTGCTTGTGACAGTTGCGTAAGTCCTATCCTATTTAAAAAGATACGCCCAAAGTATAATAATGAGCTTCTTTGAGCGATGGTGCGTAGGCGTAGCCCGCACTTCGACTGCGCTCAGTGACCATCGTAGACATCGCCTACTCAAACCACTGCACGAGATAATAACAATACCTCGTTTGATTGTTGGCGATCGCTAATGTCTTTTGATAACCTCTGCAAACTCCTGTCCGAAAAACATCCTGCTACCTTTGCCAGTTGGGTTTTGGGTACACCACAAACAAGCGTCACAGTTCTCAAAACCGAATTGAGTATCGAACCAATTCGCGCTGATTATGTCACTTTTTTGCAATTACAAGGACGCATTCTGCATCTGGAATTTCAAACCAAACTAGAATCTACGCCACCCCTACCCTTGCGGATGCTAGATTATTGGGTACGCTTGTATCGTTTGTATCGTCTACCGATAACGCAAGTTGTCGTATTATTGCTTCCCCCTGCACCAGGAACAGTAATTGAAACTGTCTTCTGTGTCGAAACTACCCGTCATGAATATCGCGTGATTCGCTTATGGGAAGAAAATCCCGAACCATTCCTCAACGATCCTGCTTTGTTACCGTTAGCACCACTGACAGCAACCACGCAACCCCAAACATTATTGCAACAAGTTGTGAGCAAAGTTAATCAACTTGAGCCAAGACAACGACCAGAAATTTCCGCTTATACCCAAATCTTAGCGGGGTTAAAATACAATCAAGACTTGATTCGACAATTATTTCGGGAGGGTATGATGCGCGAGTCAGTAATTTATCAAGAAATTCTTGCTGAAGGCGAACAACGCGGCGAACAACGCGGCGAACAACGAGGAGAACTAAGAGGACGAAAGGCAGAAGGGCAATTGCTCATTCTCCGTCAACTTACTCGACGGGTGGGAGAATTACCCCAAGAGGTGCTAGACCGGATTGAAACTCTCTCTTTAGAACAATTAGAAAATCTCGGTGAAGCATTATTGGATTTTCAGGCGATCGCAGATCTACAAGCCTGGTTTGATACATTAGAGTTCAATTAACTTGAAGCCCCAAGGTTTGAGAGCCGCTAAAGCTATTTCTTCACTTACACCTTCATAAGCTTCCCATTCCAATGGGTGTTCTTTGGGATGTCCGTCGCCGACATTACCTGCAACTTTAATTATTGGACAGTTGGCAATGCGATCGCGCTCTAGCCCTTTTGGAACTACTAATTGGATTTTGTGCCCGATAAACTTCGCTGTACTATCATTAGCTACAGATTCACGGATTAAACAAATATCACCAGCAGTCCCCCAAGTCGTTTGGTAGATGTGGAGGAATGATATATAAGTTGCAGGTTTGATCGCTCTTTTTATAACGTGCATTATCTGTAATCCTTACACTATGAGTCAAAAATCATAAATCCTATAAGTATTTTCTATCACGTTCGTAGGGAAGAATGTTCTTAACTCACATTTTCCACCTAGCCCAGGCGATTAAAAACCGCCTGGTGGAAGATGTAAAGCTCAAAAGACGATAATTGCCCACATACTAACTCCCAAAGCGATCGCTGCTAGGTGTTGCAGTATGAGCGATCGCACTGATTGCTTGGCAATTTTTTGTGTTAATACCATAGTCATTAACACGGAGAAAATTATTGTTGCACCTTGCAAAAAGGCAATCACAGCCGGGTGAGCAACCAATATTGGCAATTGTTCGCCACTCAAACCAAGTGTCGCAAAGGTTACGGGTAAAATCCGTCCGCCTTCGCTTAAGCCCAAACGCAGATAGTGAGCTAAGTTTCCCCCTAAAACTAATGGGAGATAGCTATATGCAAGCTCTACAAATTTTCGAGGCTTACGGTTAGCGTTGAACAGTTGGAACAAGCTATAAGCGCCAATGGTAAAAGCTGCTGGAATAATTAACACTAGCAGCGATAATCCCAAGTGCTGCCAAAAATCAGTTAAATCCAGTTGTAAGCCTAACCAAGATTGCAATTCTGGCAAGCGATGTAAATATATACCACCCAACAGCAATAACAATAATGCTACTTCATAAGTACGGGGTACATGAGTTGTCCACAATTCAATTCCAGGGGGACGCAAGTTGAACTCAACGGAGCGATGGGGACAAGCTTTCAGGCAAGTCATGCACAGTACGCAATCTCGGTTATCTTCTAATTGGGCTGGATGTGAGTATAAAGGACATCCATTCGTTTCCATACCTTCGCCCTTTTGCGGCCCGCCTTTATAACACTGATAAGTGGTGCAACTGGCAGAACATATCCCTTGCTGTGCCCGGAGTTCCGTCATTGAGAGTTTGGCAAATAAACCATTCATCCCGCCGATGGGACAGAGATAGCGACACCAAAACCGCCGCTCAAAAATAGCCGAGAAAATCATTGCCCCAGCAGTAATTAATAGCAGCAAACAAGCGCTGAGGTAAGCTGTATTTTCTAAATGCCAGAGTTCTTCCCATAAGAAAATTAGGGTAAATAAACCAAAGAGGAACCATCCGCCCCATTTTTCAGCTTGTTCTCTCGGCCAGCGCTTGAGTTTTCGAGGCCACAGCCATAAAGAGAGCTTTTGGGTGATTTCTCCATAAATCATGAAGGGACAAACAGAACACCAAATACGACCCAAAAAGGGAAAGAGAAACAAGAAGAAAGGCCACCACCAAGCCCAAAATAGATTTAAGACGAAATTGCGATCGCGGGTTTGCGGCCCAATAAATAATATTGCCACAATAATCGCAAAAGCCGTTGCAGTAAAACCATAATTAATGCGATCGGGCCACCAGTCACTACGTAAAAATCGCCGCAAATTAGGATAGGCATTTAACAAATTTACCCGAAATCGTTTTTTCTTAGTTTCGGCTTGCCAGAAAATTTCTTCTGTTAATTCATTTGCACCCTCAGCTTGGGCAATCGCTCTTTCTACCAGATTTTTCAATTCCCTGAGATTGCCAGGAAAATCATAAGACTGGAGGCGACGCAAAGCTTCTGGGGTAATGTGCGGTTTAGAAATCCCTCTAGAGCGTGTATAAAGACTGGTATAATATTCGACCTGTGTCTGAATATCAGCTTTCCGCACCCGTAGCGGTGGCACTTTAATAATGTGACCAACAAAACGTTCAACTGTCGGCTGAGTTTTTTCTGAAACAATCAGAATTCTGGCTTGACTGGGACGAGGTTCGGGTGTTGAATCTCCAGAACGACTGACGGGGGTATATTTACCAGTTTTGAGCAACTCCGTCACCGCAGGTAATAATTCTTCGGGCAATTCTTGGATATTGTTGAGAACTAGAGTCCCTTCTCCCAACCATTCCAACAGCCCTGGTTTGCCGCCAGCGCGACCAAATAAATCTGCACCGCTAGTTTGGAGAATACCACAATTTACTTTAATAATTGGTTCTCGCCGTTTGGGAGAACCAAAGTGGATGAGAGCTGCTATATTGTCTTTTTCTAACCCTGGTTCTCCGAAAATATCTACTGATTTGCGATCGCCAGCTGCTTCTCGAATTTGCTCCCGCAACCGCACAGCATAGCGACTTGTACCGACAATTCCGCGTTGTGCTTTGGTAACTAAATATGGACGCAAGGCAATAGAACGTTCTTGTTCATAGCCAAGTGCAGATGTTACCTGAGCTAATTCTTGAGCCAATTGACGCGAAAAAGCCTGAGTAATTTCGGGGTATTGAGTGACTAATTCCCGAAATTTAGCAGCAGGTACAACCCACAAGTGACATTCGGTTACTGTCGTAATTGTGAATGGAGTTGATTCATCCAACAGCAATTCTTTGAGTTCAATCACTGCACCGGGGAGAAATCCACAAGCTAAAGCTGGGTTGTTTTGATTGGTGGTATTGCTTTCGAGTTGACCTTCTACAAGAATATAAAGGGCTTCTGGAGAATTGCCTTCACTAACTAAGTCAGTTTCGGCGCTCACTACTTGTTCTTCAATTACTTGAGCGATCGCATTTAATACTTCAGGCGAGAGAATTCCTAAAGACGTGCGTTTTTGTAGCCATGTAACCGTTTCTGGAGATGTCATATTTAGTTCTCCCTGTAGGCTGCTGTATAACAAGAATTATCCCTGAAAGGGTATGTCAAAATATCTATATTCAGTGGTTGTGCATTAATACACAATGTGCAATAGACTTATTGTCTAATATTATGTCCGGGTAATTAGTTATGATTTCCATAATCACAGCACCCCACCCCCAGCCCCTCTTTGCAGGCGGGGCTACGAACTGACTTTAACTCGTCCCAATTTCGGGTCATTTACTTCCAAGACAGATGCTGCTTCGCCCCATGTAGAGGCTTCATTTAGTTTAAATTTTGCACCATGTTTTCGAGGACGACCCGAACCTTTATAAGCTGGTGGTGCATCCCATAAACACAGATTTGAACGCAACCGTACTCTTATTATCTGTGGCAATCTCAGATGTTTTCAGGATAAACGGGGCACAACCATATTCACTGTCCCAAACAGAAATCGGTCTAGAAGGCATTAGCTCGCATACTTTTTTCAGTTGTCCAACTGCTTTCTCAATCGGACTGTCCCAACTGGTGATTCGCTCATGCCTCAAAGGTAGTGCCCAACTTCCAGAATCTTCTGGAATCCAAGCTATCGTACTGTATCCCTGTCCAATCGTAATTGGTTTATTTCCTGCGATCGCATCCAACCACCAAAAAAAAACCCGTGCTACGCGGGGGTGCTACGGGGTCAAATTGCTGAAAGTATTGATAGAGGCTGCTTTTAGCTTACTTTTAGCTTACAACTATTGGCGGTGACACCCGGTGGTCGCCCGTTGTCTCTTTGTCCACTTTTTTACAAAATCCCACTACTACCCCCTACATTTGTTATATTTGGGACAGCATTTTAAATTAAACCTTCCTGTAGTACTGACTACTCTTCTTCCTCCGTTGCTAGGAACATTTACCCGTTGATCGCTACCGTTAGCTATATCAACTTTTATAGTAACTGTATAAGGACAGCGATTAGTTAGAACAGCTCCATTATCAACATAATCTGCTTGAACACATGGTGGCAATGGGACTCGATCGGCTACTGAACAATTATCAGCTAAAGCAGGTAATGCGCTAAATGTCAAAAAGAAAAATACTAAAGGTGTTGAGAAACGTTTTGAAAAATTCATAACATCTTTCTCTATTCTAGAACTTACGCGTTGACAAATTTTTGATTGTGTGGCAGTTATCACAGCAGACATAAATCACCTTAATAAAGTCGGGGTTTTGTATTAGCGAGGACATAAGCCTTGCTTCTACTTCTTATATCGGGGTAATGAAATCAATTTATGCACACTGCGGAAAATGAACGTGGATTGTAGATAGAGTCAAGCATTTTGCCGTCGCAGTACAATTGATCCGCAAATACAGACAATGTTTCCACGCGATCAAGTGTCAAATCGTTGTAGGCTGTGGATCGCAGGGTCTACAGTCTAGCGATGAAAATAAATCGGCACGGACGCGCCAAAGTTCTAACGCAGTCAGAGATACAGCTAATCTTCAGTCATGGCTTTGACATGATATAACGCCTTCTCGATTGCGTTTCTCAGCTATTTGTCTTTTTAGTAAACGATATATCCCTTGTCCAAGTAGACTCTACTTCAGTCCACTAAACAACGAATGGGCAAACAAAGCGGCTTGAGTGCGATCACGTAAACTCAAGCGACTGAGAATATTAGTAACATAATTTTTAACAGTGTTTTCTGAAAGAAACAGCGATTCGGCAATTTCTCGGTTATTGGCTCCACAAGCAATTAACCGCAATACATCTAATTCTCTGGCTGTAAGTTGCGCTAATTCTGGAGGAGTTTGCACAGACTGGACAGGTGCGGTAATCGGCGTGAGTGCTTTTTCAAACAATCCCGGGCCGAGTAGGGTTTGTCCCTTGTAGACGGATCGAATTGCCAACATTAATTCATCTGGTTCGGTGTCTTTGAGCAAATAGCCCTTTGCACCCAGCCGCATCGCCTGGAAAACATACTCATCATCATCGAAGGTGGTGAGGACGAGAACTTTAGTGTCAGGATATTGTTGAGCGATCGCTTTTGTGGTGGCAACTCCATCCATTACAGGCATTCGGATATCCATTAGTACAATATCGGGTTTCAATGCGGCAATCTGTTCGAGTGCCCGTTGTCCATTCTCCGCCTCACCAATTACCTGCATCTCTGCATTCGACTCAAGCATACTCTTAAGTCCCTGGCGAATAAGATGCTGATCGTCAACTAATAAAATCCGAATCATAAGCTAAAACACCAACAGCTTTGAGAGTGGTAAAGAAACAGAAATACAGCAACCTGTTCCTAGTTGACTGTGGAGATTTAACTGACCGCCCAGTGCAATCGACCGTTCTCGCATCCCTTGTAATCCAAACCCGGTTGTATTTTGAGTGGGGTTAAAACCTTTTCCATTGTCTTCGATTGACAGATGAATCATCCCAGCGTGAGCCAGAAGTTTAACGGTGACACTTGTTGCCTCAGCGTGTTTGCAAATATTTGTCAGCGATTCTTGCACAATGCGGAATAAAGCCGTGTTTACTTCTGTTGGTAGGGTGTGCGGGAGATCGATTTTACAGGATGGTTCAATACTTGTGGTTTGCTGAAAATCTATCAGCAGTTTTTCAATCGCTGATTTGAGAGATTGCCCTTGCAAAGGATTTGAACGCAAAACCGAAAGCGATCGCCGAATTTCTAACAGCGCTTCAGCCCCCAGTTCTTTCGCCTGTTTGAGAAATGTTAATGCTTTGTCATTATTTGATTGCCAAAACAACAGAGTGTTATTAATCTGAATGGTTTGGGCGGCGAGAGTGTGTCCTAAGCCATCATGAATTTCGCGGGCAATTCGGTTGCGTTCTTGCAAGGTTGCCTGATCTTCAATCCGCAGGGCATACTGGCACAGTTGTTGATTGATGATTTCTAATTGCTGATGGGCAATTTCTAACTGCTCTCGACTTTGGCGCTCTGCAAGCAGGGCGTTAATTAACAATAAAGCGAATACTAACGTTAAGCTAAACAATAATATATTACTTAATCGCCAATCCCAGGACATGAGGATCAGCTTATCTGGCAGAAAATTCTCAGGTACAATCGGTTTTGATAAAAGTAGTGTTCCATAAGTAAGCAGAGATAAAATTAAGACGACCAACTGTCCCGATCGCTTAAATATGAGACAACTCCGCATCACCAATACCAGACACAGCAGGAAAACGGAGCGAGTCGATAAAGTATGTTGAGTGGCTGGTAGCAAAATTAAACCGAATTCCAGAACTGTATAAATTAATTTGCTTTCCAGCTTCACCATTGGTAGTCTCAAACCCATCAAGCTGAAAGTTGCGATCGCCATAACTCCTAGCGGCAAAGACCAGGACAACTGAAACGGCAGCAGCACTTCCATGAACACTGCCGTGGCTAATAACAGCCACTCTAGGTAAAGCAACAGACGAAAAGATGGGTAGGTCAAGCTAACCATAGAATTCCAACTCAATGGTCTTTGTAACAAAACCATAGGTATTTTCACTATTTTAGAAGGAAATATTGAACTGGGGACTGGGGATTAGGGACTAGGGACTGGGGATTGGGAAGATTTGAATCGGAATTCAGACTCCAACCAAATCTTACTCATAATTTCTTCCCCAGTACCCAGTACCCAGTCCCTAGCACCTAGTACCCATTCTTCTATATAACGAATCTGTCTCTACTATCGATAGAGCCGTTCCGACTAATTAATTATTTCTAAATTAGGAAAAAAGTCACAATAATTTGAGTACTTTTTTACTGGTCAAGTTAGGAATTCTAGCTCATGTGCAAACTCGTGCCAACTTTTAAGATTAGCTGGTGTAAGTAAATCAGCAACTTTTCAAACATCTTCTAAACAGTCATAAACGGAAATTGAGTCAGAACAGTTCTATTACACACAACAAAAATCAGAGAAATAAATGATTAAAAAACAGATAATTTTACCAACCCTGCTACTTGCAACTATCCTCATTGGAGGAATGACAGGTTGCACCAGTTCTAAATCTCCAGATGTGTCTCAAGGGAATGATTCTGGCACAAAGGTATCTGATACTTCTACGACAAACTCTCCGGCAGCGAATACGCCAGAACGCGCTCACAAACGCGAAGAAATTCGCAAGCAAGTTGAGGCCGTTCTGACCCCAGATCAGGTAAAGGAATTGTCAACGAAATTACAAAAAGGTGAAAAAATGCGTAAAGCAGTGTTCAGCCTAAATCTTACTGCTGAACAAAAGACTAAAATTCAGGATATTTTTAAGACTGCCTATCCCCACCGTAAAGGAAAATCTCAAGATAATTCGTAATTTGTCATTGGTCATTGGTCACTTGTACTGAGCGTAGTCGAAGTATTTGTCATTTGTCACTCGTAATTATGATTGCATAATGGTTCTATACTTTCCAAATCAATCGTTATTCTCTACCGTTTTGTACAGTTTTATCAAAACAGAATTCAGGAGTAATCTGTGAGAATTTAGAAGAAATTATCTGCGACTATAAGACTCATATTTGATTTTTGAAAAAAACTTAGTACACCTTTATTCCTTCTTCCCAGTCCCTAGTCCCTACGATTAATTCAGAAATCAAATCGAATTGCTATATGAGTTTCAGTCCTTTATGGATTACATTCTGAATTCTGTATTATTCTTCAAAAAATAAAGTATGTTTAAACAAAAATTGCTCGTCAAGATAGAACTGGCTGTTATAGCCACAATCTTTGTAGGAACTAGTCTCTACACTTCCAAAGCTCTAGGTAAACCACAACCTAGCTCTCAAAAACTGGTGGATGAGGTGTGGCAAATCTTAGATAAAAACTATGTTGATGTCAGCTTTAATCATCAAGATTGGCAAGCAATTCGTCAGCAGTATATTAGCCGTTCCTATAGTTCTAAGAAAGAGGCTTATGGAGCAATTGAAGAAATGGTGGCGAAATTAGGCGATCGCTACACCGAATTTTTCGACCCACAAGAATTTAAAGCCCTAAATAACGATATTTCTGGCAACCTCAGTGGCGTAGGGCTGGAACTGGCACAAAATGAAAAAACTAAAGCTTTAACCGTTGTCGCCCCAATTCAAGGAACCCCTGCATTTAAAGCGGGTATTTTGCCGGACGATGTAATTGTCCAAATTAACGGTCAAAAAACTCAGGGGATGAAAATTGACGATGCCGTGAAGCGGATTCTCGGCCCAGTGGGAACCAAGGTAGTACTCATGATTCAACGGGGCAATCAATCGCAAACTTTCAAACTTACCCGCGCCAATATTGCTATCCATCCTGTAACTTATAACACGCAAACAACAGCAGCAGGTAAGATTGGTTACATCCGTTTGCCAGAGTTTACGCAAACTGCTCCCGTAGAGATGCATCGGGCAATTCAAGCATTAGAAAAACAACAGGTACAAGGCTACGTTTTAGATTTGCGTTCCGATCCAGGTGGACTGCTGGATGCGAGTTTGCAAATTGCTAGTATGTGGTTGAAGCAAGGAGCGATCGTGTCTTTGGTAAATCGAGACCAAGTGAAAGAAAGCTACGATGCATCGGGACATCCTCTCACCGACAAACCCTTAGTGATACTGGTTGATAAGGGATCTGCTAGCGCCAGCGAAATTCTATCGGGAGCGCTACAAGACGACAATCGCGCCACCTTAGTAGGAACTCGCACCTTCGGTAAAGGTTTAGTTCAAGCCGTAGAGCCACTAGAAGATGGTTCGGGGCTGAAATTAACGATCGCTAAATACTACACACCGAAAGGTCGAGATATCAATCATGTCGGCATTGCCCCAGATATTAACGTGGCATTAACCGAGGCACAACAGAAAGCCTTAGTGCAAAACCGAACCTTGGGGACATTAGCCGATCCTCAGTATGCTAGCGCTGTTGCTGACCTGAGCAAATTGATTCAGTCTGGGGCTAATCATGTGAGTTTGCAGCGTGGGAAATGAAGCCGACATGGTAAGTGGTCACTGAGCGTAGTCGAAGTGACCACCTACCTACTTGCAGACTCGCTAACGCTGCGCTATCTGCCTCCTGCCTTCCTTAACAAGCTAGGAACTGTATCTTTTTATCATGTCAACTCGCAAAGCCCAACGACTTCAAATTTGCGAACCAGTCCCAGGTTTGCAAATCCTGGTTAAACTCAGCAACACTCCTTTAGTGCGGACAATCATAGCTATTGTTACCCACCATCAGCTAGCGATCGTTGGGTTTGTATTTGTTGCCACCTTGGTTTTTGCTATGCGGGAAAACGCCCCTTGGCTGACAGTACCTAAACAGGTAGCAATTGAATTCTTTTCTGCTGTTTCCCAGTCTCTAGCTGCTTTATTGGGAGTGTTAATTGTTTTTCTCACCTTTACTAGTCAGTTGATCGCTCAAAGAAGATATGAGGATTACTATACACTTCAGATTCAGATTGACCAACTGATTCGTCTAACTCAGTCTCTTCCCCCCGAACTCAGTAATTTCGATCAAACTCTGATCGCTCTGATTAACTATTTAGTTCCCTTACATTTAAAGGATTTCCCAATTTGGTCAACTAGCTCTCAGGTCTTACCTTGGGACAAGCTTTTAGATGATTTCAAGAATGAACATGAATTGACGCAAGTGCAGCAACAATGCTCCTTAGCTACCCATCTGCACCAACAACAAATTTTACTTGTCATCAATAACATGGAAGAAATCCTAGAGAGATTTTCCCGGCTTTACAATCGCATCCTAGAAATGAGTCGGTTCATTCTCGCAATTGTCAAGCTGTCATTTCTTCTAGGAGTTTCGCTGGTATTTTTACTGCTATTTGGCATTATCGATTTGCAAAGGAAATTTCCCGATCTCAGCCTACCTGTAATTGTTTCATTAGCAATTTGGGTATTGATTGCTCTTTTGGAACTAGTACTTGATACCTGGTTCTTTTATAAAAACCTCTATGGTTCATCAAGTCATTATTTACACTTTTTCCCCAATAAAAAATACCCCAATTAATCGGCAGAGGCTAACTTAAAATGAGTAACTTAACATCATTCCCAGATACTAAAGCTACTAACACAAGCAAAGCATCTCAATTTACAACTGATACGGTACGTGTTTATCTTCAAGAAATTGGACGGATACCTCTGTTAACCCAAGAGCAAGAAGTTTTTTTTGCCCAACAAGTTCAGCAAATGATAAAAATACTTGCTGAATCCGAAAAACTGACTGTTGAATTAAATCGTACCCCCACACTGTCAGAATGGGCTGCTCGGATGCAGTTAAGCGAACAGGAACTACTTCAAAAGCTAAATCAAGGGAAAAAAGCCAAGCAGAAAATGATGGCGTCTAATCTCCGGCTCGTGGTGTCAATTGCCAAGCAATATCAGAGACGGAACTTAGAACTGATGGACTTAATTCAAGAAGGTACTTTGGGTTTGGAAAGAGGGATTGAAAAATTCAATCCGGCTTTAGGATACAGATTTTCAACCTACGTTTACTGGTGGATTCGTCAAGGAATTACCAGAGCGATCGCTCAACAAGGACGCGCAATTAGATTACCGATTCACATTAATGATAAGTTAAACAAAATTAAGCGCGTTCAGCGAGAGTTATCTCAAAAACTTGGTCGCGTTCCTACCACTACGGAAATTGCTCATGCACTTGCTTTGGAGCCTAATCAGATTCGACAATATCTAACTTTGGCTCGTCAAACTATCTCTCTCGATCTTCAAGTTGGTTCAGAAAAAGATGTTAAGTTAGAAGATTTAATCGAAGATTATAGATATTCTCAAAATGGTTATACTACTGAGCAATCTCTCAATCAGGAACTTGAAGACTTATTGTCAAGTTTATCTAGACAACAACAAGAAATATTAAACTTACACTTTGGTTTAATAGATGGAAATGAACTTTCTCTAGAACAGATTGGTCAGCGCATGGGTATTAGTCGGGAACGAGTCAGACAAATAGAAAAACAAGCTCTCCACCTTCTATATCGGCAGCTAAGAAATAATAAGTAAACGCAAGTGAAAAATTATCCCTTAAAATAATGAAATATTTTAAATATGATTACTTAAGACGTATTTAAAAATAGATTTGTTTGATTTATAATAAACAAAATCATCATGATTTGACAAGGCACATCGAGCAAACCGGAAAAAACGAATTATTTAGATGTGCCGCCTCAAATGAAATTGGGATCGGCGGCAGTTGAGGTAGTAAAGGATTTCACGGTTTTTAATATTAATTAAAATGCATTGGAGGTTCTGATGAACCATGAAATTTCTAACGATTTGACTGAAAACAGTATACAACCAGAGCTACCGCGATCGCCAAAAAAGAAAAAGATTACTTTGATAATTTTGGGCGTACTATTACTGGCTGGACTAGGTTTTTTTAGCATCTATGCAGATGCAGCCAAGTCAGACAAAAGTGAAAAATCTGGGCGTAATAAGCAACAAGTTACACCTGTAACTGTGGCAATGGTGACACAAAAAACGGTTCCGATACAATTGCAGGCGATCGGTAATGTGCAAGCGGGGTCTACAGTATCGATTACGCCCCAAGCCGGCGGACGGATTATTGGAGTTTATTTCAAGAAAGGTCAAGATGTAAAAAAGGGACAACTTTTGTTTACCCTAGATGACCGATCGCAAGCTGCTGCAATTCAGCAAGCTCAAGGTGTTGTAGCAAAAGACCAAGCCTCGGTACAACAAGCCAGAGATGCGTTAACTAGAGATTTGGGTCAGATAGACCAAGCCAGAGCCACTTTAGTCAAAGACCAAGCCTTAGTGCGACAAGCCCAGGCGAATTTAGCCAAGGATCGAGCGCAAGCAGAATTTGCTCAGGGACAGAGCGATCGCTATAGTGCATTGTATAAAAAGGGCGCGATTAGTTTAGATCAAGCACAGCAATACGTTTCCAATAGCAAATCGGCTACAGCAACCCTACAAGCAGATCGAGAAGCGATCGCTAATGCTGAGGCAGTTTTGAAAAGCGATCGCGTGGCGCTGACTAATGCTGGTGCAGTTGTCCAAGGCGATCGAGCTGCGATCGCTAATGCTCAAGCTGTTGTCACTTCCGACCAAGGAGCATTAGAAAATACCAAAGTGCAATTATCTTACGCCAAAATTTATGCGCCGATTGATGGTCGCGCTGGCAATATTCTCCTGACTCAGGGGAATGTGGTACAAGCCAACAGCACCACTCCACTTGTTACCATCACCCAAATTCGCCCGATTCAAGTTGCTTTTTCCATTCCTGAAACAAATCTGCCCCAGGTACAAAAGTATATGCAGAATGGCAAGCTGAAGGTAGATGTAACGTTCCCCGATAATCCATCTCATTCAATACCAGGTACTTTGACGTTTGTCAATAACACAGTTGATAATACCACGGGGACAATTCAACTAATTGGCGACTTTGATAACACTCAGGGACACTTATTTCCCGGTCAATTTGTCAACGCAACCCTAACGCTAACTGAACAACCAAATGCAACGGTTGTTCCTTCCCAAGCCGTGCAGAATGGGCCCGATGGACAGTTTGTCTTTATAGTTAAGCCAGACATGACGGTAGAAAATGTTCCAGTTACAGTTAGCAGCAGCATTCAGGGGCTAGATGTGATTCAGAAAGGGCCGCAACCAGGCGATAAAATTGTCACCGATGGTCAAGCGAATCTCGTTTCCGGGAGCAAAGTTCGCGTTAAAACAGCCGGCAATTCCCAAGGCGGTGATGACTCAAATCAGCCAAGAAGACATCATTCCCGTAGCTCAGGCGGAGGTGAATCATGAACCTCTCAGAACCATTTATCCGCCGCCCGATCATGACAACTCTGGTGATGGCGGCGATTTTGATTTTCGGTTTCATGAGTTATCGCCTGCTGCCCATCAGCGATTTACCAAGTGTGGATTATCCCACAATTCAGGTAAGTGCTTCCCGACCGGGAGCCAGCCCGGAAACGATGGCAGCATCGGTTGCCCGTCCTTTAGAGAAGCAATTTTCCAGTATTGCTGGACTCGATTCGCTCAACTCAACTAGCACTCTGGGACAGACTCAAATTACCCTGCAATTTAACCTGAGTCGGAATATTGATGATGCGGCGCAGGATGTGCAAGCGGCGATATCGGGAGCATCGGGGCAAATTGCTGACGATTTACCCAATCCTCCTACCTATAGCAAAGTTAACCCCGCAGACCAACCGATTCTCTACCTTTACTTAGACTCTCCTACTCTGCCACTTTCCCAGGTAGATAATTATGCCGAGACTTATCTGGCGCAAAAGCTATCTACAATCAATGGGGTAGCACAGGTAGCCGTCTATGGTTCCCAAAAGTATGCAGCTCGAATTCAACTCGATCCGCAACAATTGGCAGCGCGGCAAATTGGGCTAGATCAGGTGGCGACGGCGATTCAACAAGGTAACGTCAATTTGCCTACCGGCAGTCTTTCGGGAAATCACAAGAATTTTACAGTCCAAACTAACGGTCAACTTGAGGATGCGGCTGCTTATCGCCAACTGATTGTCTCTTATAAAGATGGAATGCCCATCTATCTCAATCAACTGGGTCGGATTGTTGACAGTGTAGAAAATGACAAGGTAGCAAGCTGGTACAATAATACTCGTGCCATTATTCTCACCATTCAAAGACAGCCCGGAACCAATACGGTGCAGGTCGTAGACACGATTAAGAAATTGCTCCCGGATTTGCGAGCGCAGATTCCGGCATCAGTAGAAATTGGTATTCTCTATGATGCATCTCAATCAATTCGAGATTCAGTAGATGATGTCAGATTTACTTTGATTTTGACGATCGCTCTAGTTATCTTAGTAATTTTCATCTTTTTACGGAACCTCTCGGCGACGGTGATTCCCAGTTTGGCATTACCCGTTTCGCTGATTGGAACCTTTGCGGTGATGTATTTGCTGCACTACTCACTAGATAACCTATCGCTGATGGCGTTAACCCTTTCAGTGGGTTTCGTAGTGGATGATGCGATCGTTATGCTAGAAAATATCGTCCGTCACATGGAAATGGGGGAACGTCCTTTAGAAGCAGCGTTGAATGGGTCGAGAGAAATTGGTTTTACCATCCTATCGATGACCCTTTCCTTAGTTGCAGTCTTCATCCCCATGTTGTTCATGAGTGAAGTACTGGGGCGATTATTTCATGAATTTGCTGTGACGATCGCAGTGGCAATTCTTGTATCTGGTTTTGTGTCTTTGACTTTGACTCCGATGTTGTGCAGCCGTTTTCTGCGTCCTGTAGATCATGCTAATCAAAGTCGGTTATACCAAGCTTCCGAATATGTCTTCGATCGCTTCCTCGGTTTGTACGATTGGAGTCTGAAAAAAGTTTTAAAATATCACCGCACCACGATGATTTTATCTGTCGTTCTCTTGGCGGTGACAGTTGGGTTGTTGCTGGTAGTTCCCAAGGGCTTTATTCCTAGTGAAGATACCGGACAAATTACAGGCATTACCCAAGCAGCCGAGGACGCATCCTTTGATAATCTTGTCCAGCATCAACAGACAGTTGCTAACCTGATTCGCCAAGATCCAAATGTAGATGCAGTCAACTCCAATATTGGGGCGGGAGCCAGTGCTAATGGCAGTGGAGCAGCAGTTGCAGCCAATTCTGGTAGTTTGTTTATTCGGTTAAAACCGCGATCGCAGCGCCAACTAGGGGCCGACGAAATCGTGCAAAATTTACGAACCAAACTCGCCACTGTTCCAGGCATCCAAGTATTCTTGCAAAATCCGCCAGCGATACCTATTGGCGCTCAACAAAGCACAGGACTTTATCAGGTTGCACTTCAGAGTTCTGATGTCAAACCCTTACAGGAATATGTTCCCCAACTTGTTCTGAAGATGAAGAACTTGCCAGAACTCCAGGATGTCAACAGCGATTTACAGTTTGCTTCCCAGATTCAAATTGACATTGACCGCGATAAAGCTTCAACTTATGGGATCACCGCCGAGCAAATCGAAAATACCCTCAGAAGTGCTTACGGTTCCTACCAAGTGTCAACCATCTATGCAGCAACCAATGAGTATCAGGTGATTTTGGAATTAGCACCCCAATATCAGCAAGATATCAATGCTCTGTTGACCTTATACATTAACTCCAGCACAGGAGTAGCAGTTCCTCTGAAAACATTCGCCAAACTATCTCAGGGAGTCAGCCCGTTAATGGTCAATCATAACGGTCGGATGAACGCCGCCACCATTTCCTTTAACCTCGCTCCCGGTGCGTCCTTGGGAAATGCCAACCAAAAAATTGCAGAACTGATCGATCGAGTGATTCCTAAGAGCATTAGTACCAGCTTTCAGGGCGCAAGCCAGGTGTTTCAAAGTTCACTGCCGAGTTTGGGTTTACTGTTAGCGATCGCTATCTTAGTAATTTATCTGATTTTGGGTATTCTCTATGAAGATTTCATTCACCCAATTACAATTCTTTCCGGTTTGCCATCAGCCGGTTTTGGGGCATTGTTAACGCTGATATTATTCCATGTTGAACTCAATGTTTACTCCTTCATTGGCATAATTCTCTTAGTGGGCATCGTCAAGAAAAACGGCATCATGATGGTGGACTTTGCTATTGTTGCCCAGCGAGAAGAATTGAAAAAACCGTCTGAGGCAATTTATCAAGCCTGTTTAGTGCGCTTCCGTCCAATTATGATGACGACGATGGCAGCATTAATGGGAACCTTACCCATAGCGATCGGATTTGGGGCTGGTTCAGAATCCCGCCGTCCTTTAGGGATTGCAGTTGTGGGTGGACTGGTGTTTTCTCAGATATTGACTTTGTATTTAACGCCCGTGTTCTATATATATATGGAATCGTGGCGGAAGAAACTCAATCAAGTTAAGTTTCGGCGGGTGTTCTCATTTACAGGGGAGCGATCGTGATATTTAACAATTCAAAATTCAAAACTCAAAATTAAAGACAACACAGACTAAGTACAACATCTCATTAATTCATAGCGAAATCTCTGCGTGCCTCTGCGCTTACCTCTGCGCCCCTTTGCGTTTAAATTTCAACCCTCAATTCGCCATAATTTTACGCAAAGCTGTACTAAGCGATCGCATCGCCACCACATTTCTGGGAGAACAAAACTCATGAACCTTTCAGAACTCTTCATTCGTCGTCCAGTCATGACCACCTTGGTAATGATGGGTATCCTCATTTTCGGTCTCATGAGTTATCTACTGTTACCCATCAGCGCCCTACCCAACGTTGAATATCCTTTTATATCTGTCTCCGCTAGTCTCCCTGGTGCTACCCCGGAAACAATGGCATCTTCGGTCGCCGCACCCCTCGAAAGACAGTTTACCGAAATTGCCGGACTCAATTCATTCAATTCCACCAGTTCCACAGGCAGCACCAACATTTCCCTACAATTTGACTTTAGCCGCAGAGTGGAAGATGCCGCCAAAGATGTACAAGCAGCCATCTCAGCCGCAGCCGGACAGCTACCCGCCGGAATGCCTCACCCCCCTACATACCGCAAAGTTAACCCATCTGTCTCGCCAATTCTCTTCCTCTATATGTATTCCGAGACACAGCCAATCTCGACAGTTGATGAATACGCAGAGGTAACAGTTGGTCAACCAATTTCGATGATTGATGGTGTTGCTCAGGTACAAGTTTTTGGTCAACAGCAATATGCAGTCCGCGTCCAGCTTGACCCGCGAGAGTTGGCATCGCGGGGAATTGGTCTAAATCAGGTAAAAACTGCAATTCAACAGGGAAATGTCAACTTGCCAACTGGTAGTCTTTCTAATACTTACAAAAGTTATACGATTCAGGCGAACGGTCAACTCACCGATGCTGCCAGCTATCGCCAGCTAATTGTAACTTACAAAAATGGTGCGCCCGTGCGGCTCCAAGATTTGGGAGAGGTAATTGACAGCGAACAAAACGTCAAAGTCTCGAATTTGTATAGCGATCGCAAAGTAACAAATCGCCATTCTGTTGTTCTCGCCGTACAGCCGCAACCGGGAGCTAATACTGTAAAAATTGTTGATGCCATCCAAGAACTTTTACCTACACTCCGCGAACAAGTTCCCAAATCCATTGAAATGGGGATTATGTACGATCGCTCTCAAACCATTCGAGCCTCTGTCAATGATGTGAAATTTACCTTGGTTCTCTCGGTTTGTCTAGTTGTATTGGTAATTTTCTTATTTTTACGTGACATAACAGCTACCCTAATTCCCAGTTTGGCGTTACCTGTAGCGATCATTGGCACTTTTGCTGTAATGTATCTGTCGGGCTTTTCCCTAGACAACCTCTCATTAATGGCGTTGACCCTCTCTGTGGGCTTTGTCGTGGATGATGCGATCGTGGTGTTGGAAAATATCGTCCGTTATCGAGAAATGGGCGAATCTCCCCTAAACGCGGCATTGAAGGGATCGAGGGAAATCAGCTTCACAATTTTGTCAATGACCCTTTCCCTAGTGGCGGTGTTCATCCCCATTATGTTCATGAGTGGAATAATCGGGAAATTATTTCATGAATTTGCCGTGACGATCGCAGTGGCAATTTTGGTTTCGGGTTTTGTTTCCCTCAGTCTCACCCCAATGTTATGCAGTCGCTTTCTAGGTTCACATCAGCAAAGACCAAATCGGCTGTATCGAGTTTCAGAACGGGCATTTGATTTACTGCTGCGGGGATATGATTGGACTCTTAAGCCTGTCTTAAAATACCGCTTGATGACACTGATTGGTTCTGGCATTCTGCTGGTAATGACCGTCTATCTGTTCGTCATCGTTCCCAAAGGATTTATTCCTACAGAAGACACCGGACAACTGACGGCCAACACCAAAGGAGCGCAAGATATTTCTTTTGATGATATGCGCCGTCACCAACAAAAGGTTGTTGATATCATTCGTCAAGACCCTAACATTGAAGCCGTTGACTCAATTGTGGGTGCAAGTGGGCCGAATGCCTCGGTGAACTCCGGGCGAATTACGATTCGGCTTAAGCCACGTTCTCAACGTAAACTGAGTGCTGACCAAATCATTCAAGAGTTAACCCCTAAGTTGAGACGTGTAGTTGGGGTTAAGACATTCCTCCGTTCTCCGCCAGCTATTCCCATCGGCGGACAACAAACCAATTCTACTTATCAGTTCACATTGCAGAGTTTGAATTTACAAGACCTGCGCCAATACGTTCCTAAACTTGTAGATAAGGTCAAAACCCTACCAGGACTCCAGAACGTTGACAGCGATTTACAACTCAGTACTCCCCAAATCCAAGTTAAATTTGACCACAACAAAGCTGCAACCCTTGGCATTACCGCTCAACAAGTTGAACAAACTCTCAGCGCCGCTTATGGTTCTAGCCAGGTGTCAACTATTTATACCCCAAATGACCAATTCTATGTAATCTTGGAAGTAAAACCGGAATTTCAACGAGATCCTAGCGCCCTATCGATGCTCTATGTGCAATCGAGTACTGGGAAACTTGTTCCCTTAAGTGCGATCGCTAATATTACCCAGAGTGTCGGGCCGCTCACGGTTACTCACGTTGCTCAACTCCCCTCTGCAACTATCTCTTTTGACACGCTCCCAGGAACGTCTCTAAGTCAGGCTACAGATGCTATCAAGCAAGCAGCCAGTGAGCTATTACCCTCAACAATTACCCCCAGCTTTCAGGGTTCAGCCCAGACTTTTCAACAGTCCTTCAACGATTTAGGCGTGCTGTTGTTGGTGTCTATTGTAGTCATCTATCTGATTCTCGGTATCCTCTATGAGGATTTCATTCACCCAATCACCATTCTTTCCGGTCTGCCTTCGGCGGGTTTTGGCGCATTATTGACGCTGCTAATTTTCCAGGTTGATTTAAATCTTTACTCTTTCATCGGCATTATCCTGTTAGTGGGCATCGTCAAGAAAAACGGGATTATGCTGGTGGATTTTGCCATTGAATCCCAGCGAAAGGAAGGTAAAAATTCCTTTGATGCCATCTATGCCGCTTGTTTGATTCGCTTCCGTCCGATTATGATGACGACAATGGCAGCTTTAATTGGCACACTTCCCATTGCTTTGGGCACAGGAGTAGGTTCAGAAGCGCGTCGTCCTTTAGGGATTGCGATCGTTGGTGGATTGGTGTTTTCTCAGATATTAACTCTCTATCTGACTCCAGTGTTTTACATTTATATGGAGACATGGCGGAAAAAGCTGAGTATGCAGAGTAGGAAAACTGAAAAAAAACATCTGCCAGCAGTTAAAAGTTAATGATAGTTTTTAGTAAAATCAAGCATGAGTAAAGCGATCGCTTAGAGTCAATAACCATTGAACAAAGTCAGAAACTCTGAACAACTACAACTTCCGTTTCAATAAACTCAGCTTCTCTGCACAATACGCTGCTGAAAAAGCACGACCAAAAGTAAGAAGGCCCCACGAAGTACGAGTTGCCACCAAGGAGTAATGGTTCCCTCAAGATTTAAAAGATTGTACATCATTCCTAGTAAAAGTACACCGACTAGCGTCGGAAACACGCTTCCTTGACCCCCTGCGAGAAACGTTCCTCCCATAACGGTGGCGGCGATCGCATCCGTCTCCCAGCCAAAGGCAGCGACAGGCTGACCCGCCCCTAGACGGCCTGCGAGAATAATACCAGCAAGCCCTGAAAGCAACCCGCTAAATGTGTAAACTGCCAGCTTTACTTGGTTTGGGTTCACGCCCATGAGCCGAGAAGCCTCCTCGTTGTTGCCAATAGCAAATATGTGCAAACCTAATCGGCTTCTGTGCAGCATAAACCAAGCTGCAAAATATAAGAGTGCAACTATCAGCACAGGTACAGGAACCCAACCAATGAATCCCCTACCCAGCCAAATAAATCCCGATGCTGTCGATGATACGGCAATGGACTTTTCCTCGGTGATGCTCAACGCCAGACCGCGTGCAGCGCTAGCAGTGAATAAGGTAACAACGAACGGCTGAAGCCGCGCACGCGATACAAGAAGACCATTGACTACACCGAGCAAGGTGGTGCTAGCAATGCCAGCGGCGATCGCCACGAAGCTTCCTTGTTCGGCAAGCATTGCTGTAACAACACCGCCTAAAGCAACCAGGGAACCCACAGACAGATCGATTCCTCCACTCAAGATGACGACAGTCATACCTAGCGCCACGATCGCCAGCATACTATTCTGTCGCATGATGTTCATGAGATTAACAGGTGTCAGGAAGGTTTCATAACGAAAAGATGCGAAAACAGCCAAACTAAGGAGTATGAGTAGCACGCCCTGGGAGGTGAGGAGCTTGGCAAAACGCCGCAAACTTGTAAGCGCAAAAGACCTTGTAGCAGCCATAACGCCTTAAACCTCCCTCGGACGCTGCAAAAAAATGGCGAAAAGAATGATTACGGATTTCAAAACCAATGACCAGGTAAAGGGAATCAGCAGCATATTGAAACTTGTGGAAATCACCTGCATGAGCAATGCTCCGACAACAGTGCCGAGGATATTTGCCCGTCCACCGGAGAAGGGCGTACCGCCAACAACAACGGCGGCGATCGCATCAAATTCCGCGTTGACACCGACTTTGCTCGGATCGCCCATGCCCAGCCTCGCTGTCTCCACAAGTCCGGCAACCCCAGCAAGCAGGGCGCTAATTATATAGACTATATATTTCACGCGCTCCGCACGGATACCCGCAAGCCGTGCAGCCTCCTCGTTGCCGCCAACTGCGACGATATGACGGCCGAAAAGTGTAGAGCGGATACAGAAGAAAGCTGCCGCGATCGCTACTGCCGCAATGACAACTTGAATTGGTATAGAACCGAGATAGCCCTTTCCCAGCGCTTCAAATGTCGGATTGACGAAAGGAACGAGCTTACCGTCCCCGATAACCTGAGCAATTCCACGCCATAAGATCAGAGCCGCCAACGTGACGATCAAGGCATCAAGTTTCAGACGTGAGATCAGAAAGCCATTGATCGAACCAACCAATAGAGCAGCGCTGAAAGCGAACAAGATGGCAACAGTCATCCCATACTTAATCAGCAATGCGACAATGACTGAAACCAATGCCATAGTAGAGCCAACCGTCAAGTCGATGCCACGGGAGGCAATGACAAAGGTCATACCAACGGCAACCAACATTGTCGTCGATACTTGGAGCAACATATTTAATGTGTTGCTAATTGTTGCAAAACGCGGAGTGAAGATGGCGTTTGCAACATAGAGAATTAAAAGTGCCGCAAATGCACCTAAGTTTGGGTTCCACAGGGTTCCCCAACCCAGATCAGGCTTCTTGCTCTTCATTTGGGTTTTGCTCTGTTTGGGATTGTCCACCGACGACTTCCTGACAATCTGCGCCTTCCGCCATTGCGTGCAGAATTGCCTTGATATTCTTCTGCTCGCCGCCCAGTTCCGCGATTGACTGCCCGTCACGCAGGACGACGACACGTTGCGAACCTTCAACTAATTCTTCCACTTCCGAGGAAATCATCAGAACTCCCAGCCCTTGCTGTGCTAGTTCGGCGATTAGCTGCTGGATCTCGCGCTTTGCACCAACATCAATACCACGAGTTGGCTCATCGAGGAGAAGAAGTTTTGTATTCTTGCACAGCCATCGTGCCAGAAGCACCTTCTGTTGATTACCGCCCGATAGTTCGTGGATCTTCTGCTCGGCGCTGGCGGCTTTGATATCAAGACGCTGCATGAAACGCTCTACAAGCTTGTTCTGTTGTTTTCTGGAAACGATGCCCCATCGCGTCAGGTTCGGCAGGGCAGCAAGCGTGAGGTTTTCGCGCACCGAAAGCTCAGGGATGATCCCGTCTGCCTTGCGATCCTCGGAAAGGAAAGCGATTCCAGCAGCGATCGCATCATGAGGATCGCGCAGAGATAAAAGACTACCTTCGAGTTTTACAGTTCCACTTTCAAAAGGTTCAGCCCCGAATAGGGCACGCACTGTTTCACTACGACCAGAGCCGAGCAAACCTGCAATCCCGACGATTTCGCCATGCCGCATTTTAATGGAAACACCATTGAGCCGTTTTTTATATTTGAGAGCTTCCGCTTGGAGTAGCACTGGCCGATTTAGCGTGTTTTGCGAGTGTCCTGCAAACGCCGTGACTCCTTTGCTCACCTCTTCGGGTTTACGACCTAGCATAAAACAAACGAGTTCCAGACGAGTCAGCGAAGAGAGCGATCGCGTCACGATATTGCGCCCATCACGCAGTACCGTCACGCGATCGCACACGGCATAAAGTTCTTCAAAACGGTGGCTGACGTAGACGATAGATGTCCCTTGCGACTTTAGCCGCCGCATGACATCAAAAAGCACAGAAACTTCAGTTTCCGTCAGTGAACTCGTGGGTTCATCAAGGATCAGCACCCGCGCCCCAAAGGATATAGCGCGGGCGATCGCTACCATCTGGCGATGGGCAATATTCAGCGAACCAACCACTGAGTGCGGGTCGATATACAACCCCAGGCGCTCCAGGATATCGGCAGCCTTAATATTCATCACCCGTCTATCAATGATGCCGAAGCGATGCGGCTCCCTGCCCAGAAAAATATTCTCAGCAACAGTTCTCAAATCCACGAGTTGGATCTCTTGGTAGACAGCTACAATGCCTGCCGCCTGCGCTTCGGTCGGGTTCTGAAATGCCACGGGTTTCTGGTCGTACTCTATAACACCCGAATCCCGTCGGTAAGCCCCCGTCATAATCTTGATCAGCGTCGATTTGCCAGCGCCATTCTCTCCAACCAGTGCATGAATCTCGTCTGCCTTCAGTTCAAAATCCACACCCCAGAGCGCTGGCACGCCGGAAAAACTTTTTTTTATACCCGTCATGCACAGGACATTTCTAGTCGCCTGATTCATCGGCTTTACCTAGTTTTTGTCTTAATTGCCGATAGTGGAGATCCTTCACTTCGCACTATAGTAATATTTTTTGTCCATTGTGGAGGCTCAGGAAAATTCCAGGTTATCTTTTTTCTATTTTAGGGTCAGAACCAATACTGCTCGGTTAAAGTACTTCAAAGTCGTTTTGAGGTTCTTGAAAGTCGTGTTGAGGTACTTCCAAATAAAAAAACATACAATTTTTTTTGTGGGGTGGACATCTTGTCCGCCCCAAGCCTTGGGCGGGCGAGACGCCCACCTCACAAGATTGGATAATTTATTTCTTGGTAATCCCTAAAACAGGGTTTCAAAGCCTCTCCCCGAAGCGGAGGGAGGTTTGGAGAGGGGTAAAAACCACGCCACAAAACGATAAATCAAGACTTATGTATTTTTCTTTTTTCGTATGAAACCACCCTGCTTCCTTACCAAGGAAGGGGGAGAATTTAAAGCCTCTCTCCTGCAAGGAGAATTGCTATTAGTATGCTTCATCGACGAAATCCTTGGCGTTGGTCACGTCGAAGAGTCTGTCTTTGAGAATAATCCGAGGAGGAATTTTCTTGCCAGCAAAATACTTTTCCATCGTGGCGAAAACAAGCGGGCCAAAACGCGGGTTCGACTCGACACTAACACCAAGCTCACCACGAATTATCGCCTCAAGTGCAGTTTTTTGACCATCGATTGAACCGACCATTACATCCTTACCAGGCTTCATACCTGCGGATTTGAGAGCCTGGATGGCACCCAATGCCATTTCGTCGTTGTGAGCATACACTGCGGTAATGTCGGAACCTTTGGCCTGGATGATGTTTTCCATGACCCGCACTGCCGCAGCTCGCGAAAAATCCGCCGTCTGCGTGGCGATGATTTTCATGTTGGGATAACTAGCGATCGCATTACGAAATCCCTTAGCCCGATCGATTGCAACCGATGAACCCGCTGTTCCTGTGAGTTCCACGATGGATGCCTTACCGTTAGTCGCCTGGGCTAACCATTCACCAACGCGGCGACCTTGGGCGATAAAATCCGACCCAAGAAAGCTGACGAAATGTTCGCCTGGTCTTCCTGCCGCTTCACGGTCGATGAGAAAAACCGGTATTTTTGCTGCTCTCGCTGCTTCGAGGGCGGGCGTAAGACCTTCATACTCGCGTGGAGCAAGAAATATCACATCAACTTGTCGTGCGATTAGATCCTCAATGTCGGCAAATTGCTTCGATGTCTGTCCCTGAGCATCTGTCATCAGAAAATCATAAGTTTTCTGACGCTTGGCGGCCTCCTCCTTAATGCTGTTGGTTTCGGCAATGCGCCACGGCCCAATGTTTTCCGTTTGCGAAAATCCGACAATTTTTTTTGTTTTTTCGCGTATACAGCCAGACAGCGAGAAAGCCGAAACAATAATCACAACGTAGGCGCTAAATACCAATAACTTTGGCATATAAGCTCCGATATCTACAGCTCAAAAGCCTAAACTTAGTATAGTACATGTGTATGATGCGTAAATCCTAATTATTTTCTTAAATACTAGATTTATGGATTCTTCTCAAATTGAAACAGGTGCGCCTCTTTCTATAGAAATTGCTCAGATTGCTTCACCATCCCCAACACTCTCTCCTAGCTCAACACTCAGCCCTCGTATTCCTAAAGATGCTGTTCGCACCAGTTTGAGTGCTTCTACTATCGATGGTGTTTTCGCAGCACTTTTCTCTATTGGTACTGGCGCAATTTTGCTAGGTAATTTCTTGGTGGAGTTAGATGCCAGTCCAGTGGTATTTGGCATGGTGAGTTCTATCCCCATGTTGGTAAATCTCTTTCAGCCGATGGGTGCTTATTTGTCTGAACGCAGCACTAGCCGTTTTCAGTATTCGCTTCGCACTCATGGGATTGGTCGGCTACTATGGCTGATTTTAGTAATTGGCATTGTTAGCTTTAGTTGGGGAGGGCTTAATTCCAACCAATTAGTGATATTGTCGCTTTTGATTCTCGTATGCAGCAATTTTTTAGGAGGATTAGGAGCCGCATCTTGGTTGAGTTGGATGGCAATGTTAGTCCCACGGCAATTACGAGGTAGATATTTCGGGCTACGCAATAGCCTTGCTAACTTAACCGAGTTGGTCGGTTTGCCAATAGCTGGTCTAGCCGTATCACATTGGTACGGGGGAGCTATTCAAGGTTATGGGGTGGTTTTGTTTTTAGGCATTATCTTTGGAATTGTGAGCTTGGGGTGTCAGTATTTTCAGGTTGATATAAACCCTCAACTACAAAATACTTATTATGCTAACTCATCTCAAACCAGTGAGATTCAGTCGGACTTAGCACCAAATGAACCTGCTGAGATATCTGAACCAATCTCTCTGCCGCAAATGTCAACTCCTCAAAATCAGATAGATAGCAGCATTTGGAAAAACTCTAATTTTTTGGTGTTTCTACTTTATTTCGGCTCATGGACATTTGCTGTTAATCTAAGTGCCCCGTTTTTTAACCTCTACTTGCTAGACACACTGAACTTGGATGTGAGTTGGGTAACTTTCTACAACAGTCTGCGAGCAGGAGCACACATGCTAATGCTGATCGTCTGGGGTAGATTAGCAGATAAAATAGGCAATCGTCCGATTCTAATTTCTAATGGAATTCTCATTGCAGTTATACCTTGGCTGTGGCTGAAGATGGGTTCTAGTCCTCTCGATCTTTGGCTATGGTTGCCGCTGTTACACATTTTTATTGGAGCTAATTGGGGAGGAGTTGACTTGTGTAACAACAATCTTCAGATAGAGATTGCACCAGTGAAAAATCAGTCTATATATTTTGCGATCGCAGCAGCTGTTGCTGGGGCAAGTGGTGCTTTAGGAGCAACTATCGGTGGCTTCATCGCTCAATTTGCTGGGTCTTTTGGCATAGCAGAAGTATTTATTGTATCTGGTGTATTACGATTAGCTTCACTTGTGCCACTCATTGTTAAAAAAGACTTAGGTAGTTAGGATGAAATCTCTTTGTTGCGGATATGAACACAAAAAGTTGTACTCAACTTGGAGATTTATCCGCCTATAGGAAGAACTGCTAACTTCTATCTTTACTTTACAGTGATAAAGATTTATAACTTAGTGACTAAGTTAATGTCAGTAAAGCAGATTCTAGAAATCTGTTATTACATAAATCTGACTTTATTCGTTTTTTCGTAATGCTTAAGGTAGACAGATCAAAAATCACCACCCAACAAGTTGAAGCTTTCGAGCGAGACGGCGTTATCTGCGTCAAAAATGTTTTGGATGACATCTGGGTAGAACGGATGCGAACAGCCGTTGATAAGAATGTATTAATCCCCGGCCCTTTAGAAGTTAAGGGTATTCCCAGACCAGAAGGTCATGTGGAACATACCAGTAGCTTATGGCTCACCGATGCTGATTTCCGTGCTTTGGCTTTTGAATCTCCGCTAGCATCCCTCGCCGCTCAAGTCTTGAAATCAGAAAAACTGAACTTTTTGACCGACGGTTTCTTTGTTAAAAAGCCGAAAACAAACAGCCGTGTTGGGTGGCATAACGACCTACCTTACTGGCCTATACAAGGCTGGCAGTGTTGTAAAATTTGGCTGGCTTTAGATAGTGCCAACCAAGAAAATGGTCGATTAGAGTATATCAAAGCCTCTCATCAATGGGGCAAAGAGTTACGTGAAGGATCAAACCCCTCCTGGTTTGTAGAGCCAGAACCTCGCGAAATTTTGTCTTGGGATATGGAGCCTGGAGATTGCTTGGTTCATCATTTTCTGACAATTCATCATTCAGTAACCAACATATCTTCTACACAACGACGTGCAGTAGTTACCAATTGGACTGGCGATGATGTTACTTACTATCACCGCCCGAAAGCATGGCCTTTCAGACCTGTTGAAGAAATTGATTTACCAGAATTGAATTCATTCAAAACCAAAAAACCTGGTGAGCCGATAGACTGCGATATATTTCCTAGAGTTGAACTGCATCGCTAGTTGGAAATTGCTACTACTGTGTCAAGTTTAAATTGATCGAGAAGCAAGTTCGTAGTAAGTTCGCGCGATCTTCTCCCAAAGGGAGAGGCTTCTCTTTCAGAGACGCTAACCCAAAGCGTCTCCTAAACCAGGGAGTTTCCCTACGAGCGATTAACGAACTCGAAGGGTAATCCCTCTTTTGTCACTTTCGGCAGAGAATAATTTGTAACCCTTGCCCAGATAGGATTTTAATTGTAGAGCTTGTTTGAAAATTTCTATTAGCTTGCGATCGCTAATCTTCCCACTAAATCTAGGTTTCATCATTTAGCTCCAATTTTTATTTCCCCAGAGTGACAAAAGAGGGATAAGGACTATAGTCCTTATTTTTTCAACACGAAAATGCTTACTACAAACCCTCAAAATATGTAATCGCTAGGATGTAATCTTATCAAGTTCATCAAGAATGTTACTATCTATATCAATGTCAAATTTCCGAGCAAAGTGAGCAGATGATGCAAGTAAATTTGGCAAGTCTTCCATAAGCAATGTCTTGGGATGACAACCTCCATCTGACCAATCAATGTAGCGTCGTCGGTCGTTTTGCAGCTTCAGATGAGATGCATTAGCAAGTACAGTTTGAAAATACGACTCATCTGTATACTTAAGCTTACTGTAGTACAAGGTTAAGGCATTTTTCTTACTGTGAAAATCGATAATGTATTTAGCAGCTTTACTATTGGCACAAAACCATTGACTTCCACTGAAACAAGCAAGTTGTTTTGAAAAAGGAAGGAATGGTTTTGTCAATAGTGGATGTTCAAAGCATATTTCTAGATTCAGATGTGCCAGATATGTTTTTGAGTAATGAAAAGAAAATGATTTTGTACAGTATCGTTGATAAGAATTTTTCAGCCACAACATATTCGGTTTTAGATCAGATTTATAAGTTTTATATGTGATTTGCTCGTATTGAATATAGGCATCATATTGACTTGAGGCTAGTTCGTCCAATATTTGCTTTGCAGTTTTAATGGGATAGTCTGCGCCACTGAGTAATACAAACCAATCCGGTGGATTTGGAACTTCATACATTAATTGAA
This sequence comes from Nostoc sp. DedQUE08, assembly GCF_034530895.1. Classification (NCBI taxonomy): domain Bacteria; kingdom Bacillati; phylum Cyanobacteriota; class Cyanophyceae; order Nostocales; family Nostocaceae; genus Nostoc; species Nostoc sp. DedQUE08. The sequence goes on along the minus strand of NZ_JAVRCD010000005.1, from coordinate 212,668 downwards.
GTGCTTGTATTGTGGCTTCTACTAAAGTAAAATCTGCCCACTTTGTTTGTAGATGAGGGCGTACTAATAAAACATTTTTTGACAGGGTATCTACAGATAAATCACATTTGGAAAAATCATGGTGACACACAATTAGAGGATAGTTAAACATACTATTTAACTTATTTATTAGTCTGTAAATTTGTAGAGGTTTTGTATGAGTTAGTAAAATAAAACCTATAGGATTGCTGGGAGAATTAGACATTTGCTTAAGTTGTGTATATTGAAAATATTTTAAAATATGTATGTTTCTGTGAATAATAGTTTCTCGGTTGAGTGAGGTATAAGCTAATCGTCATTTAAATTGCACCATTTTCATGGTAATAAAAGCTGCAAATCTTCTCCCTTGCTCCCTGCCCCCCTGCGATCTGAATGTGCTTTCTTATATGCTTAACAGCTTAGTAACCCCTCCCAACAAGCGAGGAGCTTGCTCTGATGTACCTCATGTGATTAGGAAATGCTATAAACATTTGTTAGTAGTTGAATAAGGGTTTAGTCTAGCTGCATTCAAATAGCGATAGGAGAGCGATCGCTGATTAATGCTGCGATCGCTCTCCAACCCACTACAAGCAGGAAAACCTATAGCAAGAAATCACGAGCAATTCTGCAACACTTTTTGATTACTGCCCAAGGTTTCATTGATAGCTGCGATTAATAACTCATCTAAAGGAATTCCGGCTGCTTTCGCCATAGAGGAAATCACACTTTTAGGGGCAAAAGAACAATACAACCCGGCTTCTAAGAACCAAGGTTCTCCCTCTGGGTCGATGCGGAAGTCAAATAAACTGTAGTGGCGACAACCCAAAGCCTGATGACACTTCTTAGCTACTTGTTGAACCTTTTGGGTAATTGGATCGTTAGGGTCTACAATCCAAGACTTTTTATTATCTTTAGCAGCAAAACCCAAGTTGCCATCGTCCGTTTGTTTGAGTTTTTCAGCATGGTTGCGGATGGGTTTGGAATGGGGGTCTAACAGATACTCTTCAAGGGGTAAATTTACTAGTTCCCCATCTCTGACAATAATGCCACATCTGACTTCTCGACCGAGTTCAATAAATTCTTCTACGATCACCTCATCTGAATATTCAAATGCTTTTTTCAGGGCAGCATCATAGTCGGTAGCTTCTTTGACTAAATCCATCCCTAAAGAGTTATCGGAACTTACGGGTTTAACGATCGCAGGAGGTGTAATTGTCGGCGTGTCTCCTTGGCGAAGCAGTTCTCCACGAGGCACTCTTACCCCTGCGGCTTCAACAATTGCTTTAGTTCTGCCTTTGTGCGCTGTTATTGCCATGATATCTGGAGTATTGCCAATGTAAGGAATCTCCAGCAAGTCGAATAAAGCGCGGTATTCAGTCATTCCAGGGATACAAAACATTTGTGGTAACACGAGGTCAATGTTTTGTGCTGTTAGAAACTGTATAGCATCAGCCAGAGTCATCGGTTTGGTGTCAGCAATATCTTTAGAGCTGAGGGAAGGAGGAAATCGCCATTGGCGATCGGGTGTGATGTATGCAATTTGAAAATCATATTGCGATCGCTCTGCCATTGCTGCGAGACAGTCTTGGGCATAAAGGCGTGACAAATCACAGTAAAAATTATTGTATGCAGACCCAACTAAATGAAGGATACGAAGTACTGGCATGATTCATCTTCCTATGTATTGTTAGAATTTATATAGCGGTTCTTAGTTGAGTGGGCTATAAGAACCCCACCCCCTCGCTACGGTTGTAGACACATCTTGGTAATGAAGCCCAAACCCTGGATTTACCCCCCTTAATCCCCCCTTGGAAAGGGGGGAAAAAAGAAATCTAGTTCCCTCCCCTTTCCAAGGGGAGGGTTAGGGTGGGGTAAAACCCTGGTTAATCAGCTATTTCAAACTTGTGTGTACACTGTAGGCAAGCGAGGAGGGGGCTATGATGTACTGAATTCTTCTTTAATTTACAAATTATTTAATCGCCACCTAATTCCACCAGTTTGCCAATGTTAAAATCTATTTTTACCCAGCCTTTGAGTTGTTGCAGATTCTTCAGTAAAAGTAAGGGAATCTGCCAATGATGCAAAGTCAAAAATGGTATAGGGTCATCAAGACTGTAAATAGCATCAGTGCCCCGCACTAAAGTATTAACCGATGTTTGCAGTTGTTTCCAAGAACGAATACCAGTTAGTCGCCAGATTTCGTGATATAAGAAGTAAGTCGGCTTGCTACTTGCTAAAGGTTCCAGAGGTGCAGCTAGGGGAGTTTTACCAAGATAGGCGTCTGCAACACCGGGGTGATTGTAGAACATTGTAATTGCCGAATGGGTACGAGGATTGCATTCAATGGCGTAAACTGTACCGTCTTCAGCTTGGATAAAGTCGAAAGAAACTTGTCCAGTCAGTGCCAAACTCTTGACGAAGTGTTGCACCCATTGACGAATTTGGGGATTTTCGACGTTTTCATAGTTGATTTGAAAAGCAGAAGAGTTTGAACAGCAATGCAATCTTAATTCCCCATCCCGCACTGTACTATGTGTGCATAGCTCAATACCCGGAATAAACTCTTGCATAATCCAAGGTTTTTCTGGACTGATGGGTAAACTGTTGACAAAGGCTGCTGTCTCTTCTGGAGTGTCGCAGGGAAGTTTGGTTAAATTTAAGCGGCGAACGGAGTCGTAATCAATACTTTTTAGAATATATTTGCGGGTTTCTTGACTAAAATCGAAATTAATAACTTGTTGAGGATCTGTAATTTTAAACGATTTGGGGACAGATAAGCCAAGCGATCGCGCCCGATCGGTAAAGGCAAATTTATCATCCAACATTTTGGTTATATCTGGATCGAAGTGGAAAACTTCGCAGTATTCTGATAATACAGGTTTTGCTAAAGAGTCGTAATAGCTAGCGACAGGACTGCATACAGGTACATAAACGTCAACCTTTTCTTGCTTGACGATTTCTACTAGCGCCTGGATATAGCCTTCTGGGTCTGATTGCGGAGCCGGAACTGTATAAAAACGACTTACCGCTTTTGAGAATCTATGACCAGACAACCAGTATTTGTGACCTTCAATCAAAATAACTCTGTGTCCTGCGGCATGGAAAGAACGGGCAAGTTGCAATGCTTTAGTCATCTTGGCTCCACTTACCAAGATAGTCTGAGGATGAGCAGCTACGATCGCTTTTTTCGTAAATGGCGATTGCACAATGCCCCACAGCAAAGATATCAATACTATCAACGCATTGAACGGCAAGGCTATTAGTAATAATGTCAGAGTACCAAGAGTTTTGAATAGAGCTACTACCTTTACCCTAACACCTGTTGATGATGTTGGAGATTCAGGCAGAGATAAAGAAATTGATTGTGCCATAAGTCTTTCCTTTGTGTTTATTGTAGAGACGTTGCAATGCAACGTCTCTACAAACTTTGTTACACCACGCGTCTAATTAGCGTTATACCATCTCGGATGGGTAATAGAACTTGTTCTACACGAGGATCGGCGGCGACAACGCGGTTGAACTGAGCGATCGCTTCACCGTTGGCGGTGCGTTGTTCGGGTGGTAGGTAAACTTGTCCCTGCAACAAAGTGTTATCCACACAGATTAAACCGTCGAGAGTCAGTAAGTTACTATCCAAAATGATCTGGAAGTAATCTACATACTCTTTTTTATCTGCATCAATGAAGATCAGATCGAATACTTCTTTTCTAGCAGCCAGCTTGTGGAGTGTTTCTAGAGCAGGTGCTACTTCTACAACAATTTTGTCGCCGTGGGGAGACTCACTAAAGCAAGCTTGAGCAAATTCAGCAACATAAGCATCTACTTCGCAACCGATAAGTTGCCCATCACTTGGTAATGCTTCTGCCATTGCTAAAGCTGAATACCCTGTGAACATTCCTACTTCTAGAATGCGCTTTGCTTTGGTAATATGAACAAACATTTTCAATGTCTGTCCTTCCAGATGTCCTGAGAGCATTTCTTGCTCTAGTTGACGCACTGTTTCACCATCACTGAAGCGTTTGCTCCAGTCTTCAATGCTTGTTTTTTGCGCTAATGCTGTTAATGCGCTCGATTCCGGGGTGGTGTAATCATCCAAGTAGGGATCTAAACCCGTCGCTAATTGAACTCCCTGCCGCAAAGAATCTAATATCTCTACAGGAATGTTCTTCTCTTCTGCTAATTTGAGGGTTTGCTGTAGCTGGGCTACTAAGATACTGTGTGGCGTTATCGGTCTAGCTGTTTCTCGCCCTAAAACACTCGTCATATCTTCACACCCCTACTAGCTTGCCTTTTTGACTTTCAATGTATGCGTCAACCCCTTCTCCGCCACGAGGGTATTTAGCACAAAGACGTTTGTGTTCAGCTAGGGCAGCATCAAGTTCTTCACGAGTTAGATCGTTGGCAAAGAAGCACTCACCAATCGGACGAGGCATGGCTGCGCGTTGTTTGCCATCTCGTGTCAAGCTTATAGACTGAGTTGCATACCAGAGCAAATCCCCATCTAAAAGAGGATGATCGAGTGATAAACCGATACGACTCATCAAGTCTAGGATGCGATCGCGCTCTTCTGTGGAGATATAGCCGCGTTGTGCTGCAATGGTTGCAGACAAAGCCATATCTATATTGACCGCATGACCATGATATAGAGGTATCTGAGGTGCTAATTCTAGGGTAGGACTCCAAGTGTGACCGTAGGCAATGACGCGATCGAGGTCTATTTCATGCAAGTTAGGAGTCTCTAACTCCAACATAGTTTTGATTGCTTCATAGTTGACTTTATGGGCAATCTCTTTAATTTCAGGTGTTGCATTCACATGTCCAAAGTGAGTGGAAAGCAGTTCTTCGCCATATTCGTATAGCAGTTCAAAGACTTCCAAGTTAGAAACTACCGCAATTTTCACCAACTCTGCCATCCCATTGCGAACTTGAGCAGTTGGCAAGGTTTTTAAGAATGAGAAATCCAGAATCACTTTCAAAGGTGCATGATATGCTCCCAAGCGATTTTTTTCTTTACGATGATTAACTGCTACCTTAATTGCTACACCTGCATCGATTAAACCAATCAATGTGGTAGGAATGCGAATATAGTTGCTCTTGCGACGGTAAGAAGCGCAAGCATACCCAGCCACATCAGTAATTAGACCACCACCAACGACTAAGACTGGTTCTTTACGAACTAAGCCAAAGTCCGAAAAAGCGTCAATAATTTTTTCAAAGGTTGCCAGGGTTTTAGCCGGTTCTGTAATGATGATCGGAAATACTGTCAGTTCAATGTCATAGTGTCTAAAATATGACTTGATTTGATCGCCATAAAGTTCATGAACATTGGCATCAATTACAATCAGACAGCGACCAAATTTGGCGTAGCTATCTGCAATTTCTCGGTTTTCAATATCAAATGCACCGTTCACATAGACAAGACTAAAATCGATTTTTTCGTAACCTTGCACGTGAAACGCAGTTTCGGTAGCTTCAAATGATGCTTGTACCTTATTCATTGTGTTGCCCTTATTCCAATTAAAAAGTTGTGAGATTTCGGTAATAGTTGCGATTTACCCTAATGTATGCCAGCAAACAAGTATGCTTTTTACCCTTTCAGATAAAAGACAGGAAAAAATTAGCTTTTAATAAAAAGCTAACGTTTATTACTGACTGGCAATGTTTTTAAACAACATCATTCATTTGAGTAAATTCTGTAGATGGGTTAACCTTTAATTCGGCATAACCTCAAACAAGTCAACTAGCCCTACTAGCGGTATATTCGCACAATACTTGCCTGCTTCTGCTGTGGATTGTTGACTTGAAATTTGGGAAATTCATCTGAATTCAGATTTATTCCACTACATGTAAATATAGTGGCTTTCCAACTGTACCATTCCGCAAAAATTCTAGTCTAGACAACTGATTGTATCGTCGATTTCCAAGCTTCAATTTGAGATTAGAACCCTGATTAATCGTTAGTTCGCTATTTATTAGCATTAGTCTCAAACCTTATATTACTAAACTCGCTACATTCTATTTGCTTCATAATAACAGTGGACTTTTAGTAAGTTTACCTGAATTTTTATTAACTCCACTATATTTGTCTCTAACAACCTTGCGATCGCTAGACCTTGCAAAACTCATATCTTAGTAAACTACTCATATTGTTTATCATTGTCTATCTCTAGGCTGACATTTGATATGACAGAAATGATTAAACCTCATCTCGCTGTTTTTTTGCAAGTCTCAAACCATAAAATGGCTAAAAACAAAGATGACTTACTGCATTCTATTCAAAATGTCAGCACAATACCTCTTTGATGGGTAAAATTAATACTCAATAATCAGCATACTTTCTTTAGCAACTCCCGAAAATTCTGAATTTAAATGTATCTGAGTTCCTTGTAACAAAAGCTTAACTTTTTTAAGGAATACTTGTGTGTATTAAAGGTTTCTAAGTTTGCTGAAATTGCCTTCTTAGCCCTAAATTAAGCCTTTTCAGCTTAAACCAACAATTAATTTACTAATTGGTAACTGAAAAGTACAACACAAATCATTACATTACATTAATACAAATCATAACATCTGTAAATATATTTAAGTCAATCCACCATGCGAAGTGTACTGGATAACCAAATATCTACAAAAAATATGTCTCAAGATAGATACTTTATACAAGAATATATTATCAAAATCTATATCTAATATCGTGTCCGACTAAAGACTTATCATTTAGATCGCAGTTCTTGCTGGGGGAAAGAGGCTTTTGGGATTTTTGCACAGATGCGGTAATCATAAGTAATTAACCGGACTTGATATAATAGACATCTGGTGAATTTACAGCTATTTTCAGGTAAATAGACCACGCGGTAAGGGCGTAAGTCCTTGCACCCTTACGACAGGTGTGGTTCAAATACATAAAAACTGCTGTAATTATGGGTGATGTTGCTCGAAATCCGTCGCTTTTGCCGATTATAGATGCACGTACATACAATAAACTTCTTGGCATTGTCGGGAAAAGGGGCGGGGGAAAGGGGGAAAGATTTGTTATTTTCACTTTCCCCAATAAAGATGAGTCATTTTTCCCGCAAGAGTGCAAAAAAACTTTTGCTCATAGGTCTAATGTTTCACATTTGCAGGCAGATTCACGGGTAAAAGCTCGCGATTTCCCGAATGAACTCAACAGTACACTAATTCACATAGATAGTAAAATATTGCCACGATATGCGATCGCAAGTGGCGTAGTCTAAGAGGGTGTTTACAAAATAATTCTTAAGCATATGAACAAAATAAGTGTTCTGGGGAATGACTGCGGTGCTCTTTATTTTTTATTTATAAACACCCTCTAAGATATTGTGGAACACAGGCTGTTTTTATATCATATCTGCGTTCAAAAATGACAATGTTACTGTTGTCTTAGATCGCTGTCAAAGGAGGGAATGAGTGAGTGCGATCGCTTAGTTACTTTACAATAAAAAGTTAAGTATTTATAAATATTGGGATTGAGTTCATAATTAAAGGGCAACCTATACATAAATAACTCTTAACCCAAGCGTATTGAGTTATGGATTCTAAAGAGTTGCTCAAGGGTTATGCTTGAGTATTTCTCGCAGAAAAAATCTATTTAAATTGCTTTTTATAAAATCTTAAGATTTATTAACTTAGGTTAAAAAATCTTGGTATTAACTTCAGAATGTTAAGAGCGATCGCTTTGTAAAGGTTAGTTGATATTAGTTGTCAAATTGCTTGTGAAGTTAGAAACTAAAGAAATACAACACACGCAATTATTTTATGACTGCTATTTCTAACATTGAATTCAAACGACCAATTTGGCAAACCGCGATCGTATTGACCTTGGGCTTTTGGCTCAGTGCTAGTTTAGTTTTGGACTGGGTAATTATGCCTAGCCTTTATCTTTCTGGGATGATGAGTCAAGCTGGTTTTACGACAGCAGGCTATGCGATTTTTTGGAACTTCAATCGGATGGAATTATTATCAGCTGCTGTAGTCCTGACTGGGGCACTAGCTTTGAGCAAAACCCGATATCACTGGAGTATTGGCAGTATTGTTTTATCTGTGCTGCTGTTGACTATCGCTGTGCTTGACACCTATTTCTTAACTCCGCAGATGTGCGCTATAGGAGTTCAACTCAACCTATTTGAAGCTGCTGCTGCTATTCCATCGACAATGAATTTACTACACGGTAGTTATTGGCTGCTAGAAGTAGTGAAGTTGATAGCTGGTGGTACACTTTTAAGCTGGTGCTGGCGGGAGCAATTTTAAGTAGATGGAGAAAGTATAACGGTGAGAATGTCCACTTATAAATCTCACGCTAAAGACGCAAAGAATTCCTTTGCGTCTTTTCGCTACATATATCTTATGGGTTGATGAATGTGATGTTTACGACAGACTATGCCTAAGCGTACAATTTTGTATTTATATTTGTGATTTTTCAAACTTAGGATTTTTCGGGTAAATTGCTGCTATAGCAATCTGATTGGATTTCTGAATTAATCGTAGGGACTAGGGACTGGGGACTGGGAAGAAGGAATAAAGCTGTACTGAGTTTTTTTCAAAAATAAAACATGAATCCTATATAAAATAATTCAGTTTTTTATAAGTGTGATTCAATAAGCAAACATATAATTATCTTTTACTATACATTTTCAGCTTTCCCGGACATTTTAACAAATAAATATTTATAACAATTTTCTGGAAAATGATATCAATTAGTTTTCATGTTTACTTTACTGATTATCATGAAGTTTATATATTTCTGCTAATTTTTTTTGGAAATTATAGTAATCTAAGTTTTAGTGAGTATGTTACTTGTTATCTACCATCTAGCTGAAAACAGCTATTTTGCAAGGTATCTACTACTAATCAAGAATTTCCCTGTAAGTTCTTGAATTTATCACTCCAATTTGTGCAGGGTGAGTATTTAGGTTCACACAACATTAAAACCCGTTTCCAGTACTTATGAAGAGATTCCCTTCTGCTGATTTAGTCGCCTGCGCATCTCACCACACACCATCATGGCGGCAATTATCAGCATCATTCTTGGGCGGAGGTTTACCATTATTGTTGTGCAAGCGATAATTTTGCCAAATCCCAAGACTAATTGCTCTACAATCACAAACTTAAGTAAGATATTGAGCTTTTGGAATGCTTAGTTTTGAATAATACTTTTTTGATTGTGAAGTTGCCCTCAAGAATAAACTTCTTGAAAAGTACCCAACGACTTTCGTCACGGATATAAAAACATACTTCGTCAGCGCGGAATTAATGCTTATAAGTCTTGATAGAGAAACATTTACCTTTACATCACAGTAAATTTTGGTCGCTCCAGACTTTAGGATTAGGGACAAAACACTTTTGCAAGAGAATTCAAGTATCTATAATTTTAGGCTACAAAATACGGATAACAATGATACTTTTGTGACTGATGGGCGAGAGCCAATGGTCTTTGTGTGGCACTTGAGTTACTGTTAGATTGGCTAGATTAGCTAAAGATACAGAAAACCAATCTAATTTTTGAAATACTATATCCTGGCAACTAGTCGGGCAATTTTGCTATTGGTCAGTAGCATTAATTGGTTTAGTTGTAAGTTGTGGATTATAGCTTAACAGAGATTGGTGAATTAAGAGTTGGGGGGTGTGGAATCTCTGTACTAACTCAAATATGACCGCTATATTTATCTGAATAGTGCTTTCAACAAAGTCACGCTGAATTCCGAAAAGGTAATTCACTAATTTTGCCTGCAAATGTTAATTTTATTTCAGAGCGATCGCAATGAAGACACTTCCGATTAGTAGATACAGATTTTTCCAAAAGCTCCAGCCCCTAACTTTGTTGAAAAAAATCACTGGTAAGTCGGTTACTGGTTGTTTACAGGTGTTTAGCACATCAGGCTCTTGGTCAATATATGTAGATGAGGGGAAACTAATTTATGCCAGCTACTCAGAGAAAATGTTTGAGCCGCTTTACAGAAATTTGCAACGTTTGAGTCAGCAAATTTCTACTCTCCCTGACGGAATCAAAGATCAGTTGCGGGCGATATTTGAAACTGGTATTGAAAATCAGGCAATACCGAACCCAGATTATCTGGCTATTTGTTGGTTAGTCAATCAGAAATATATCAGTTCTTCTCAAGCAGCAATGTTGATAGAGCAATTAGCGCTAGAAGTTCTAGAGTCATTTCTGAATTTAGAGGAGGGAAGTTATGAATTTATTCCTGAGAGTTTTCTGGATGATATGCCAAAGTTTTGTCATTTAAATGTTCGTTTATTAGTTGAACGATGTTTAACGCCCCAAAATGTTCGCGTTAGCGTCTCTGAAAGAGAAGCGGTTTATCGTCAAACATCATCAAGTTATCAATCACATACCTCACAATTTTTCCAAATAAATGAACTACAATCTAAAGCCAAAACTACGCCAAAATTGCCTAAAATACACAGCTTTAAACCAGCAGCCTACTCGATTAATACTAATGAATACAGAGGTCAGCAAATTATCCAACCGCCTGCTGACAGAAAAATTTACACAATCTTGTGTATTGATGACAGTCCTACGGTATTGAATGCTATTAAAAGTTATTTAGATGAGCAAACCTTTTCTGTTATCGGAGTCACTGATTCTTTAAAGGCTCTAATGCAGATTATCCGTATAAAACCCGACATAATTTTGTTGGATATATCCATGCCTAATCTCGATGGATATGAACTCTGCTCTTTGCTGCGTAAACACTCATATTTTAAAAATACACCTGTGATTATGGTGTCAGAAAAAGTAGGATTTCTAGATAGAGCTAAAGCTAAAATGGTGAGAGCATCAGGCTATTTAACTAAGCCTTTTAAACAAGGAGATTTACTAAAAGTTATTTTTCAACATATTGTTTAATTTACTAATATAGCAACTCACTCCATTTAAACATGCCTATTATTTTAGATATTTAAGACAAATAATCAGTTAATCTATATCTTCTTTAAAATTGGTATTAGTTACAAGCCCTAATCGAAAAGTCGGTGGAGTTATTTTTCCTGAAATGTCCAGACTCCTTCATCCCAATCTGATTCTGTTGGGGGTGATTGTAACCAATGCTGACAACGCAACAGATGCAACATAGCAGCTTTGTCCTGGCTGTCTGCTGCCAAAACTAGGGCAAATTCAGCTCTAGCACGGTTAAAATCGCGTTTGAGGTAATATTCGCGTCCTTTGTGATAATGCTCAATCACTTGCAATTTTTCGCTTTCAATTGGATTGGAACGCAAACCCAGTAATTCGTATATGGCTACTGGTTCGTTTCTACCCTTAACACGAATGTAATCTAGTTCCCTAGCCCAAATATTATCTTGGCAAGGTTTAAAAGTGTTATGGCTAATAATAATATCGCAACCATACTGTTTACTAACACTTTCTAATCGTGAGCCAAGATTAACGCCATCACCAATGGCGGTAAATTCCATCCGTTTACTAGAGCCAATATTCCCACTAATCACGGTATCTGAGTTGATGCCAATACCGATTTTAATTCTAGGCTTATTATCTATATGGCGACGTTGATTAAATTCGTGTAGGCGATCGCGCATTTCTAAGGATGTTTGTACTGCCATCCAAGCGTGTTCTTCTAATGGTAGAGGAGAACCAAATACAGCCATGATGGCATCGCCAATATATTTGTCAAGAGTGCCTTTATGTTTAAAAACTGCCTCCACCATTGATTCAAAATATTCATTGAGCATACTCACCACTTCTTCTGCTTCCAAGTTTTCTGTTAATGTGGTGTAGCCGCGAATATCGGAAAATAAAATCGAAACTTCTTTGCGATCGCCTCCTAGTTTAGCGTCATCTAATTTCAGCAATTCTTCGGCTAATTCCTGGGTCATGTAGCGGTACATTGTACTTTTGAGCCGCTTTTCATCACTGATGTCTTCCATCACCACCAGCGCCCCCCGGACTTGCTCTTGGTCGCTAGCATCGGCTATTGTGTTAATCGATAAATTGATACTATGTTGTTCTGTACCAGTGCCGATAAGTGTGCGATCGGGGTAATATTGCTGACGGCCTTTTAAGTCAACTGCATGTAAAGCATCCTGATACCACTTGCTAAAGTCGCCTTCTTTGATGCCGATCGCGTCAGTAACTAATTTACCTTCTAAACGGTCATCTACTCCCAGTCCTAGCAAACGTTGGGCGCTTTCATTGGCGGCGATAATTAACCCAGTTTTATCAGTGGAAACCACGCCATTGGAAAGACTACGCAGAATATCTCGTTGCATTTGTTCTTGTTGCTTGACTGTGGCAAATAACTGAGCATTTTGCAGCGCGACTCCCGCTTGAATATTAAAAGCTTCCATGAACTCTTCATCGTTGCGGTCAAAGCTAGCTTGGAAGCAGTCGGGAGCTTTGGGCCAATCAGCTGGATTATAAGGGGGAAAATCCCCGGATTTCTTTTTATTTACGAGTTGGGTAACACCAATCAGTTGTTGATCGGCATTAAATACTGGCATACAAAGCAAGCTACAGGTGCGATAGCCATTTTGCTGGTCTAGTTTTTGGGCTGTCTCTGAGTCAGGATCGTAGTACAAATCAAAGCCAATATTTAACTTTTTGCCAGAAGCCGCGACTATCCCAGCAAAGCCTTTACCTACAGGGACTCGTAACTCTTTGGTTGAACCATCATCCTGAGTGATTTTCGTCCACAATTCATCACGATCGCGGTCTATTAACCATAGTGTACTGCGATCGGCATTCATCAGTTCCTTGGCTTCATCCATCACCCGCTTTAGGGTGTCTTCTAAGTCAAGACTGCTTTGAGAGAGGGACTTGATTGCCTTCATTAGCGCCGCTACTGCTCTTTGTTTTTGAGTAGCTACATAAAAAGAGCGCGAGGACTCTAAAATCAGACAAATCGAAGGAGCAAATTCTTGAAATAATTGTTCGTCAGCACGGGTAAAACCTTTGGTATCAATGCGCTCTGCAAGTGGAGCATCATAATGATTCTTAGATTTTAATTTATTCAGTAATTGCACTACTGCAACTAATTGCCCATGTTCATTTAAGAGTGGCAAAGCTAGCATGGTGTAGGTGCGATAGCCAGTTCTCTTTTCTTGTTCTTGGGCAAAATGCGATCGCGGATCGTTATAAAAATCAAAGGGAATATTGATAACTTCTTTAAAAGTGGCGACTTCACCACCAATGCCTTTATTTGCGGGAATGCGAATTTCTAAAGAGCGACCGCCCTCGCCCTCAGCTAGAATTGACCAAAGTTCTTGTTTTTCTTCATCCAATAAAAATATTGTCGTTCGGTCTGCCCCCAGTAATTCTCCGGTTTTCAAGGTAATCGAATGCAACATTTCTTGCAAAATGGTTTCAAACCCATGCGAATCCAGCATTGATAGGGTTTGATGGACAATCTGTAATTTTTGCTCGACATCCTTAACGACCTGTTTAAAAGTATCTTGAGTCAGGGGAGCAAGAAACGTAGAAAAAGTTCCTTGTCTTGTGGCAAGAGCACCCACAGGAGCAGAATTTGCTGTTAATTCGAGGTTTTCTTGGTTGTTACCACCAATAATCAAATCGGTGGTTTCCCCATAACTTCTTTGATACGCTGACATAACTGGTATTTTATCTAACAGAATGAGGTTTTAGATTTAACAATGAGATTAAATTTATGTAAGTGGTGTTAAAAGCAACAATTGCTTGACATTATCCATAGTTTAATCGCTTGTTTAGCCAGCGTCATCCTGTGAATAAACGCTCAAGTTGATTACCAACAAGCATGGCTTGACCAAAACCCCTTCCCACCGCGATCAATAGGGGGTTAGACCCCTCATATAAACGAGAAAACAATATTTTCCACAGGCGAGAGATTGTTAGTGTAGCCTCATAATATTTTCCAGAAACAGACTAATGAGCATTGCTGTATCCGTAAGATATAGTCGATTTATCTGAAAATTGCTGCAATTTTTAAGTAATTATACGCAAAATTTTTCAGATCGAGTGCGATCGCTTCTTGTCGCAGATATATCAGCTGGGAAAAGAAGTGTTGAGTAAAAAATACTAGTACAGGTCGGCGCTAATAAACCACTTTATTTGTCTGTTGTGATGCCTGTGTCCGACTACCAGAGGAAACGCATCTTATTTCCTAATAAAAACTAAACATATAAAAGCACATTTTTGCATCGTTTTTTTTGGTCTAGTCGCTCCCTTGTTTACATAAAATCATTCAGAATCAGTACTCGAAAAAGGATTTGTACAATAGAAAGAATAAGGATTATCATAATCACGATAGTGAGGTACTGTAAACTTATTATTATCTTCAGAAGCTTTGATTCGGCAATATGGTTCTAAGTTGAGGTCTATCATATAATCGTTACCACCTCCTAGAGAAGGTTTAACTTCTTTGGTTTTTTTTGAAACCGAAAAATGACAAACCCATCGATGTACTGGATAAGCATGTGGTTTATTTGTTAAAATCTCAGCCCTTCCTGGTTTTATAGTATCTCCTTTACTCTTGTCAAAAAGAGAGTTATCTTTAGCATATTTTTGCATCTGTACTACTATAGTACTGTGCTTACATACTTCGTTCATTTCCATTTTTTTGCCAGCACTTTTCTTAATATACTCTTCATTAATGTATTCACTAAACACAGGCGTATATCTCAAATAAATGTCCCTTTTAGATATATTTTTCTTTTCATCTTCTATTGAGTATTCACAAATAAATGGTAACAAGCTCACATTCTTATTATCCTCGAATGCTTTATAAGAAACAGTTACAGTACCTGATTTGTTATTGGTTTCTAATTCTTCTTCTATCAGTTTTATCGTCTCTTGACATATTTTATTTTGGTAAGTAGAATCGGAAATTTTATTAATTATAAGTTTTTGATATAAATTTCCACCCGTTAAAAATATAATCAAAAATATTAATGAATTGGCAATAAAAGGGTGATTACTTAAAAAATGTGCAAAAAATGTATTATTTATAAACTTAAAATAAGGAGAATTAGGAAATATACTATTAAATAAGTGATAAATAATATTATTTTGCTCCGAAGAATTTGGATCTGGTGTATTAGAAGAGTTTGGGTTTGGTGTATTAGAAGAATTTGGGTCTGGTGTATTAGAAGAATTTGGATCTGGTGTATTAGAAGAATTCGGATCTGGTTTCTTAGGTGTATTGGACATAACGTTAATTTTTAATTATTTAGATATTTTTTCATTTAATTGAAAACATTGAGAACAAGAAAAAGTTTACTCCAGTTATCAAAAGTGATGTTCATGCAAATACATTGAGTCTAATGACGACCCATTTGGTTAAAATCCCTATCTGCTTTAATACAAATCCTAAATTGTTTATTACGCTTTACGAGGAAAAAATCTATCTTAGGGAATAGTTAAGAATGAGAGGCCCTAAGGTCGATAGAATAAGCTTTTCAAGCCAATGCATACTAAGTATATACACTGTGTTCAAAGTATCCTATTTTTGCCATTACCCTTAAGTCACCACCTTTAGATTTACTTTATAAATAGCCTCTAAAGACTTTATTCCCTACTAGCAACTTGCTTATCCATCAATTTACTCTTGACAGAGTACTACTAGCTCATAAATATTCATTTTTCTACAACTAGAGTTAATTAAAAATATTAAGCACAATATTATCTCAGCCAAACATAAATATAAAATCAGATTCAATCTTTGAGTTGACCCATATTTACATGGGATGGAACATTCACACTATTGTTATCAATCCACAGGATTATTTTAATGAAAAAATTAAAGACTCAAGTATTTTTAGGCTTGACAGGTGCATTTTTGGCAGTCGGATCTTCCAGTTTGCTAGCTAGAGAAATTCCCATACAGAGTACATCAAACCTCAGAAAGAATTTAGTAGCGCAATTAGAAACTAATCCAAATGTCAATGAGTATTTGGAGAAAAATAAACCAGAAAGTTATAACGCGCTGAAAAGGCAGTTAGATGCAGCGATTGAGGATGCAAAAAGACCGAGTGAAGATAAAGTCATAAAAAATCTTTGGTCATTGTCAAAAACTAATCCTCAAGTAAAGTGGAGAGAAAATAACGGCAAAATTGAATATTTGATGGCGAGTTGGAAATATGTCAAAAACCCAATAGAGGATTGGAAAGTAGGTACAAAAAAAAGTATAGAAGCAAGGACTTGGTTAACAGCCGTTCCTCAAGTTAAGGAATTTTGTCAAAATTGTAAGGGGATCGGTATAAATATTCCCGGTAATATTATGCTTTCTCTAAGGTTACAGCAGTATTTAGGCTTAATTTTAAATAGAAATTCCAATAAGACGCATTTTGTCGAAATGTGGGTGAAAGCTGAAGATTTAAGTAGACCATGTGTCGATCCAGAAATTAATGATTCTAGTTGTAATGTTTTTAAAATCCCGATTTCTGCTAGTTATCCGATTTTGCAAGAGATATACACAACTTCTTATGCCGTTGCTAGTCAAGAACATTATCCTTGGACGGGTTTAGGTTACACCTATGATTGGGGAAATCCGAAAAAACCTCGTGAAGGAGCTAGTGAATTTCTGATCGACGGAACTAAAGAAAAACCGATAGAAGTAGAAGTTGTTTCAGTCACAGCGACGAAAGAATATTGTAATAATCAATATTTAACGCTAAAAAATTAGAAATGAGCGCTCATGAAACACCTTGAAGGTAAAGTGGCTTTGGTAACAGGTGCGACGCGGGGAATTGGTAGAGGAATTGCCATTGGTCTTGGTGAAGCAGGTGCAACTGTATACGTCACGGGTCGCAGCCTCAACAACTCTTCCAGTGAGGGGGTTTCAGGAAGTCTTAGTGAAACGAAATCAGCCATTGAGGAAGTCGGTGGTGTATGCATTCCCGTCCAAGTAGACCACAGCGAGGATGAGCAGGTGCGTTTGCTTTTCGATCGCATTCAAGATGAGCAGAATGGACAACTCGATTTACTGGTAAATAATGCTTACTCAGGAGTTCAGGCATTAAAAGACGCTCAAGGACAGCCTTTTTGGGATTCTGAACCAAGTCTTTGGGATGCTAGCAACAATGTTGGTCTTCGCAGCCACTATGTTGCAAGTGTTTTTGCCGCTCGGATGATGACTAAGCGTAACTCTGGATTAATTTGTACTATTTCCTCGTGGGGTAGTATGTTTTATCTGTTTAATACAGTTTATGGTGTTGGCAAAGCAGCTTGCGATCGCCTAGCTGCTAATATGGCTGTTGAGTTAGAACCCCATAACGTCACTTCTGTTTCTATTTGGCCGGGTATTGTTGGTACTGAGCTTTTTTCTAGTTTTGCTTCCCAAATGAATCAAACAAATGCTACTGACCTGAAAACCTCATTTTTAAGCGATCGCTACAACTGGGAAACTCCCTTATTTACTGGACGAGCGATCGCTGCACTTGCTGGTGAGCCAAATGTTATCCGCCGTACAGGACGCGTGCAGATTGTTGCCGAACTGGCTAAGAAATATAATCTTGTAGATGAAAATGGGCATCAGCCCGCATCATTACGCTCTCTGCGTTTTGTACTGCCTGTTGCATTGCCTGTACTGAGAAAGTACTTATGGCTCATACCCGATATTAAAGTGCCGTGGTCGCTACTATTATTGAATGCCCTCGGTTCGCCTAAAATTTAAGGAGCATTGGGCATGGAGCCAGAAGAGATGCGTCTTAAATAATGCAACAATAAGTCTTTGATACTCGTGCATGAGTATTTGAACTGGATGAATCCACCTTTTTACTCCGTTAACGAGTATTTGAACTGGATGAATCCACCTTTGAACTCCGTTAACGAGTATTTGAACTGGATGAATCCACCTTTTATCTCCGTTGACGAGTATTTGAACCGGATGAATCCACCTTTTATCTCCGTTGACGAGTATTTGAACTGGATGAATCCACCTTTTATCTCCGTTAACGAGTATTTGAACTGGATGAATCCACCTTTTATCTCCGTTAACGAGTATTTGAACTGGATGAATCCACCTTTGATACTCGTGAATCAAAATACCTGCAAAAACCTTGATGTATCCTTTCTGCTCACCTACTGTCTGCCCCTTTTAAGATAAGCAAATTTTGCCACCCCTTCAGCAAACAAGCTGTTTGAGATCGTAAAACTTTGTATTCTGAATTAATAGGTCTTAATAGTTCTTTTAAAACTGGTGCAAGAAGATTTTCGGTTAATTGTTGATTTAGTTTTAGTTCTAGGCGTTGCAGCCTGTGGCGGACTATTAGCGGCACTTTTACGACAACCCGTGCTGCTGGGGTATCTCATTGGGGGGATAGTCATTGGGCCAACGGGACTGGGATTGATTAAAGAACTGATTCAAGTAGAGACTTTGGCACAGTTCGGGGTCGCCTTTTTGTTATTCGCCTTGGGTGTGGAATTTTCCTTTGCGGAACTCAAGAAGGTAAAAGCGATCGCTCTTGGTGGAGGTGGACTCCAGATTGCTTTGACGATTTTGGTGACAGTTTTAGTCTGCGGGTTAAGTGGAGCCTGGGGAGCCTTACCTGCGAAGGGGATGTTTTTGGGGTGTATTCTGTCCCTGTCTTCCACAGCCGTTGTCCTTAAGTGCTTGATGGAGCGTAACGAAACAGAAACGCCCCACGGGCAAGTGATGCTGGGAATTTTAGTTGTTCAGGACTTGGCACTAGGACTAATGTTAGCAGTCTTACCAGCCCTCAACCAACCAGCAGAAACTATTGGCATTGCTGTCCTAACAGCGTTAGGTTCGATTGCTTTATTTGCTGCTGGGGCTGTAGCTGTGGGGATTTGGCTGATACCGCCTTTGTTGCAACTGCTAGCCCGTACCGAAAGTAAAGAACTATTTTTATTAGGGGTTGTAGCCCTGTGTTTAGGCATTGCCCTGTTGACAGAGCATTTGGGACTATCCATTGAAATGGGGGCATTTGTCGCGGGTTTGATGATTTCTGAGGTAGAGTACGCCGACCAAACCCTGACTTATGTCGAACCACTGCGAGATATCTTTGCCAGTTTGTTTTTTGCCGCCATTGGGATGTTAATTGACCCAGTGTTTTTGTGGAACAACCTGGAATTAATTTTGGTATTAGTGGCAATAGTTTTCGTCGGTAAATTTTTGATTATTACGCCCTTAGTGAAACTGTTCCGCTATCCTTTGAAAACAGCCATAATCGCCGGTTTGGGATTGGCGCAAATTGGGGAATTTTCTTTTGTTCTCGCTAGTGAAGGGCAGTCTTTGGGGCTGGTGTCTCGACAAATATACTTATTAATTTTGGGAACTACCGCAGTCACTCTGATGCTGACTCCTTTTGTACTGCGGCTAGTGCCATTTTTATTTAACTTTGCCGAATCAATGCCTTGGTTAAAACCGTACTTAGAAGAAGATGAGGTGCAGGATGTGTCGGAAGATTTGCCTCTCAAAGACCATGTAGTAGTCTGTGGTTATGGGCGAGTCGGCAAGAATTTGGTGAAGTTGTTGCAGCAACACGACCTACCTGTGCTAGTAATCGACCAATCGGAGAGGAGAATTCAGCAGTTGCGCGAGGCTGGGGTGTCTTATGTCTATGGTAATTGCGTTAGTTTACACGTTTTGGAAACTGCCGGGGTGAATCATGCCAAAGGAATGGCGATCGCACTCCCAGATCCCATAAGTACTCGTCTTTGCTTGAAACGCGCTTTAGAATTGCGCCCAGAATTAGATTTGGTTGTCCGTGCTACCCAGGATAAAAATATTGAGGTGCTGTATCAATTGGGAGCCAGGGAAGTTGTGCAACCAGAGTTTGAAGCCAGCTTAGAAATGGCAACCTATTTATTGACTGGCTTAGGCTTGTTGTCGCCGCCTGTAGTCCAACGAGAAATGCAGCAAATCCGCAACGATCATTATTTAGATTTGCGCCCAGAGCGCTCTGCAACTGAAGTTGCTCGTGATTTGCGCCAAGCCACCCGCGATTTAAATCAGCGCTGGTATCCTCTGCCATCGAATTCGCCCTTAATTGGCATGAGCATAGAAGAAGCAGATATGCGCTATTTAACAGGAGTGAGTTTGATGGCGATTCGCCGCGCTAACGGCGAAGAAATCGATTATCCCAAAAATCAAACCAAATTGGCAGAAGGCGATCGCTTATTGGTGGTGGGAGCTGATGAAGAACTGGCAGCTTTGGCAGAATTCGCTAAGGGACAAGTGGCTGTTCCCGGAGAAAATAGTGCTTGTCAGTGGGTTACAGTCAATGCAGACGCGCCAACACTAGGTAAAACCCTTGCAGATTTAGATATCGGCAAGCAATATGGAGTCCAAGTACAAGCGATCCGGCGAGATGGTAAGTTTATCCGCTATCCTGATGGCGGCATGGATTTGCAAGTCGGTGACCAAGTATTGTTATGTGGCGGCTTGACAGGTTTGAGTCAACTACAACAGTTATTTGCGATCGCAAATTCAGTACCCCTGTCTATCCCAGTGGTGAAAGCTGGTGAAGCAGAAGCGCTCAAAGACTTTTTACCTGCCGATAGAGTGACTGATTGAACTTTAAGACTCCGCAAATTTAAAATTCGGCTTGCCCCACACCCTCGTGGTTCGGGTCAATCCAAAATCCAAAATCCAAAATCCAAAATTGATTGACTGCTCTAAATTTACGTGAGTTCGATGAACCTCTCCCTCCCACAGGGAAAGGGAGCAACGATAAATTAGGGTTTTGGCTCTTTTCTGGGTGTCCAAGAGGAGTTGGGGGAGAGGTCAAAAAAGGGCTTGTCGAACTCACGTTAAATTTTGATTCTCTTTTGCAGAAAAGTATTTAATGGGGTCATCTGCTTGATTTTTGTCAATCGCAGAAGTTTTTGGTCTATTGAATTTGATTACCTTGTTTGAGAAGGAACTTCCAAGAAATAAATTATTCAAATAAACGAACCACTCCAGACACAGAGAACACAGAGGAATAAGGAGGAGAGAGTTTTTTCGCCAGTTTTTTGAGTGAGTATTTTTTTATTTGGAAGTCCTTAACTGAATCTATCTAAGAACTGAGTTTTATTTTTTACAAATTTATTCTGTCTTTACAATACTTTTTTATCTCATATTTTCAGTTATCAGATACTTTGGCGATAATGATATTTACTGTACTGTATTTACAGTACTTTATCCCAAATTATTTGTGATAAAGCTTTTTAAGACTTAATGACAAAAGTCAGATGAAGAGAAGCGATCGCAAAACTTTATTACGCGATAATGGTTATAAACTAAGAAAAACTACGTTTTTACATCGTTGTAGCTGTATCTTTTCATTTTAAAAAAATTCCTGAAATTATACTTATAATGTTGTACACAAGTTTACGTATTATTACTAGAGCATCTGCTAATTTACTCTGTAAGCTTTTAGGACAGCCTAGTGTTAGTAATTTAGAAACTCAACTCCATGATAAACAAGTTCAAATTCAGCAGCTAGAAGAGCAAGAAAGGGCGCTTTACCGAGTTATTAGTAAAATTCGAGCTTCTCTTGAGTTAGAAACAATTTTTCGTACAACCACAAAGGAAACTTGCAAGTTACTCCGAGTCGAACGGATTGCCGTTTATCGTTTCTATGAAAACTGGGGTGGAGAATTTGTTAGCGACTTTGAGTTTGCAGAGACTGGATGGGATGATGTAGATACATTAGGAAAAAATACAGTTTGGAATGACTCTTATCTACAAGAAAATCAAGGTGGACGGTATCGTAATAACGAAACTTTAGTTGTTTCAGATGTTTACGCAGCAGGCTTATCTCAATGCCATTTAGAAATTTTACAACAGTTCCATATTCGAGCTTATGCAACTGCATCAATTTTTGTGGGAAAAAAACTGTGGGGAGTGCTTGCTGCTTATCAGCACTCACAGCCACATGAATGGAAACAATTAGAAATTCAGTTTTTGTCTCAGATTGCGACGCAGTTAGGATTTGCAGTTAAACAAGCAGAATTTTTAGCTCAAGCAGAACAAAAAGCAGCAGAACTGTATAAAGCAAATCAGCAGCAGGATATTCTGTTTAATTTAGTTGCTGAAATTCGTGAATCTCTGAATATAGACATTTTATTTAAGACTACTGTACGAGAAATTCGTAAGGCTCTCCGTAGCGATCGCGTCAGTATCTTTCGATTTGATCTGGGATCGAACTATACCTCTGGTGAATTTGTCTCCGAGAATGTATTGCCTGACTACGATTCTACGATCGCCATCAAGGTAAAGGATAATTGTTTTGGTGAAAAATATGCAGTTGCTTATCACCAAGGGCGTATACAGGTAGTATCAGATATTTATCAAGCTGGGCTAAAAGATTGCCACATTCAACTGTTAGAACAATTTCAAATCAAGGCACAAATTGTTGCACCTTTAATGAAAGGAAAAACTTTATGGGGATTACTATGCGTTCATCAGTGCCATTTTCCGCGCGAATGGAAAAAGTCGGAAATTCAATTTATCCACCAGTTAGCTGCTCAGTTTAATGTAGCTTTAGAACATTCTGAATTATTAGAGCAATTCCGCTCTCAAGCTAATCAACTTGCTCAAGCAAACAATGCTTTAGAAATAGCAAATTCTCAGCTAGAAAAACTTAGTAAACTAGATGCTCTAACCCAAATCGCCAATCGTCATTGTTTCGATCAGTTTTTAGATCGAGAATGGGATCGACTAATACTAAATGAAAATTATTTATCTTTAATTATATTTGATATTGACTATTTTAAGGATTATAACGATTCTTATGGACATCTAGCTGGGGATGAATGCTTAATACAAGTTGCTCGTGCAGCACAATCTGTATTAAAGCGTCCTACCGATCTACTAGCTCGTTATGGTGGTGAAGAATTTGTTGTAATTTTGCCAAATACGAACGAATCAGGTGCGATTAAAGTAACTAAGTTGATTCAAAAATCTATTCAAGAATTAAAAATTCCCCATAAAAAGAAGAATAATTTTCAATATTTTGTGACCGTCAGTTTAGGTGTTGCAATTCAGAAACCAACAGATAAAACTTCATCTCAAGATTTAATTAATGCCGCCGACAAAGCTTTATACAAAGCTAAAGAACAAGGACGCAATCGGTGGGTTTGTGCTGCAAAAACCTGGGTCTAGTGATGAAATAATTAAAAATACACAACTTTAATTATGGAATACAAGCCCACAATAAATAAAGAATTGCTTCGAGATGCGAGGTGCAAGGCATCTTTATTCCAAGCCCACGGCTTAAGCCGTGGGCTTGAATTTTTAATCCGAGTGAAGCAAATGATAAAGCGATAGGTTGTGGTGTTTTTGCCTCACTCCTAACTCACTTTCGGCTTGATGTAGGCGATCGCTTGTTTCCAAACGGTGGTTTGCTGGCTGTTTTCATCAGCAAGAGAGATACACTGTGGATCTTGCCATAAAACTTTTCCTGTGAGTACATCACCAGTCAGCAGCTTTAACTCTACTGGCGTTGTTTGTTTAATCAGGTTTTGGACTTGTCTAATACTGGGTAAAGTGGTGTCAAATTCGGTAAGCATTTTTAGTAAAGATGAACCTACAAGGCAAAATAAAGAGTAACTAATCCTTGATAATTCATCCTTGAAGAAATGGCAATCGAATTTACTAAGTATCATGGTCTAGGCAACGACTTTATTTTGATTGACAATCGCTCGTCATCAGTGCCTGTAGTGACTCCAGAGCAAGCCATCGAGTTGTGCGATCGCCACTTTGGTATCGGTGCTGATGGTGTAATTTTTGCCCTACCTGGAGAAAACGGCACTGACTACACCATGCGGATTTTTAATTCTGATGGTTCTGAACCAGAAATGTGTGGTAATGGCATTCGCTGTTTAGCTGGCTTTTTGGCAGATTTAGAAGGCGAATCCCGAAATCAAGACTCATATCGCATTCATACTTTGGGTGGTGTAATGACTCCCCAACTTTTATCTGATGGTCAAGTTAAAGTAGATATGGGTTTACCCAGGTTACTCGCTAGCGAAATTCCTACCACTCTCGCACCCGCCCAACAAAAAGTTATTTCTGTGCCCTTAGAGGTGGCGGGGCAAACTTGGGATGTCACCTGTGTAAATATGGGAAATCCGCACTGCATTACCTTTGTGGAAGATGTTGCAGCAATTGAGTTAGAAACCATCGGCCCAAAATTTGAGCATCACCCAGTTTTTCCCCAACGCATAAATACGGAATTTATTCAAGTGGTACGCCGTGACTATTTGAAAATGCGGGTGTGGGAACGGGGTGCTGGGATTACCTTAGCTTGCGGGACTGGTGCTTGTGCTTCTTTAGTAGCTGGAGTGTTAACTGGGAAATGCGATCGCGCCGCCACTGTAGAATTACCAGGTGGCCCCTTGCAAATTGAATGGTCAGAAATCGACCAACGAGTTTACATGACAGGCCCGGCTGAGAAGGTATTCACTGGTAAACTATAACCGACTTACTATTGGCATTACTCAAGTAGTAGTGCCATAGAAGCCTTGCAGCGATGTCTGTGGCGGGCTGTGCCATCGTTTCTTATCGCAATTCAATTAATGATTGCAACACATCCTTGGGTAAAGACGCGATTCATCGCGTCTCTACAATATAGTCTATTTGTCGCATTATTTTTTCAAATTGGTATTATTTTGGGGAACTGGCGGATGAATCTATTTCTGCTGGAGATTGGATCTGGGGATTAATTTTAGATTGCACAGCTTCTTTATTAGAAATTGCAAGATATATACCCCCTAAAATTAGAGCCAATCCTAACAAGTTAAAAATACTCAAGTTTTCCGAGAAAAGTATCCAAGCAAGAATCGCAACAATCACTGGATTGAGTAGTAAAAGTAAAGAAATAAATCCTGATGAAAAATTTTTGAGGCTGTATACAATTAGCCCATGACCCAAGGCTTCGCAAATAGCAGCTAGTGCAAATACTACTAACCACCCCGACAAAGTAACTGGGAAAACTTGTTTTTCCAAGATTAGCACTACTGGTATCATCAATGAAGTTGCGATCGCACAGCGCCACACTAGGATGGTGATAGTTGAAAACTTATTGCCGATCTGCTCGATAAGTAAAAAGTTTGCTGCATAAAATATCGATGATATGAGGGCAACAGCATCACCTGTAATATTATTATTAGAACGCAATAAATCTTCAAATCCGACTGCGATCGCACCGATTATAGCTAAGATTAGACCGATGATAAATTTGCGCCCAAAAATTTGATTAAAAAATAGCCATCCTCCTAAAGTAGTAAATAGCGGATTGAGGCTACCTAACGCATTAGCATTCGCAGCACCAGTCTGAGTTAACGCCCAAGTCCAAGATAATCGACCTAATACATGAACTAGACCCACTGCGATTAAAAGCGCTATCTCTTTGGTTGGATAAGGCTGTGGTAATACAGGTTTATCATCTGTAATTTGAGTTCGTACTTGGTTAATTCCACTCCATAATCCAAAGATAATAGTCGCTATCCATAAGCGATTAAATAATGTAGCAACAGCGCTCATTTCTCTAACAGCGACTTTAATAAATATTGCTGTTGAAGATAAAGCTAATAATGCAATTATTACTATGATTATCGGCAGGATTTTTGAAGTTTTATCATTTTCTGGTGTTAGGCTTAATTGATTTTCTGCCATTTAGTTTATATTTATTATACGAACTGCCATCTATCTCTACGAGACGCTTCTGGGTTCGCGCAGCGTCTGGTTAGAGAAGTGAGCAATTATTTGGGATTATTCAGGTAATAATGCCATAGAAGTCTTGCCGCAACTGCTCGCCACGGTCGCCAGTGCTGTGTCATTGCTTCTAGTTGCACTGGTGTTGGACGCGTCGCCAAGTTTTTGAGTTTTTGTAGAGCAATTGCGATCGCTAAATCGCCTTTAGGAAAGACATCAGGACGTTGCAGCGCCATGAGCAAATAAATATCAACTGTCCAGTCTCCGATACCTTTGAGACGCTTTAACTCAGTTCTGATCGTATTTTCGTCCATTCTTTCGAGCTTGCTGAGGTCAAGCTGACCAGTTGCAATAGCATTCGCCAACCCACGACAGTATAAAATTTTTTGCCGACTGAATCCAATCGCTCTTAATTGAACATCATCCAATATCAGAAAATTTTCTGGTGTCAGAGTGACAACAACCCCACATAATCTGGTAAATATAGCCTTTGCAGCCGCTACAGAAACTTGTTGTTCCAGAATGATGCACAGAAGTGTTGTAAAACCCGCTTCTCTTTTCCACATCGGTGGAGGCCCCAGTGTTTCTAAAATCCGAGCCAAATCGCGATCGAGTTTGGCAAGCACCATTAAACCACGGGTAAGACTTTCTTCTGTCAACGATTCTAGTTCAGGTGTTTGAGTCATCTTTGAGAAATTTCGATTCTTGTGTAAGCAGTTTTTGTTTGCGCTCAATTCCCCAGTGATAACCCCCAAGACTGCCATCACTCCGCAGCACCCGATGACACGGTACAATTAGCGCGATCGGATTAGCCCCACAAGCATTACCTACAGCGCGGACTGCTTGGGGCTTGGCAAGATTACGGGCGATATCAGTGTAAGTGCGGGTTTCGCCATAGGGAATTTTTTGTAATGCTTGCCAAACCTGTTTCTGAAATGCTGTCCCACGAACATCAAGTGGTAAATCAAGATTTGTTTCACCTCCTGCAATGAAGTCGAGGATTGCTTGTATCCATTCCTTGTGTGTGCGATCGTCACGCACGATCTGCGCTTGGTAAAATTCCTGGTTCAAAATGTGTTCAAGCTTGTCTGCTTCATCACCTAGTTTAACGGCACAGATACCCTTCTCTGTTGTTGCCACCAGCAAATATCCTAGCGAACATGGAGCGATCGCATAAACAATGTTGATTGTTTTTCCAGCTTGTTGGTAAATTTTTGGTGTCATTCCTAATTGTTTAGGTGCTTTCTCATACAGTTGACTACTTGAACCATACCCAGTATCGTAAACTGCATCAGCAATTTCTTCCCCCGACTGAAGACGCTGTTTCAATCGCTGGCTACGCAGCGCATCTGCATATTGAAAAGGCGATACACCAATTATCTGCTTGAATATTCTTTGTAGGTAACTAGGACTCATTTCTACCTGAGAGGATAATTCCGATAGGGTTGGTATGCGATCGACTTGTGCTTCAATATATCGACATACTGCTAAGATTTTGGCTGTATTTGGAACTATTTCAGATTGTGGTTGACAGCGCTTACAAGGTCGAAAACCTGCAATTTCAGCATCTTGTACCGACTGAAAAAAACAAACTTGATTCCGATTCGGTCTGCGACTAGGGCAAATAGGTCGGCAATAAATGCCTGTAGAGCGAACACCGTAAAAAAACTTACCTTCAAAAGCGGAGTCTCGATTGAGAACTGCTTCCCATAGTGTTTCTTCTAAAAGTTGTGTCTGTTGTAATTGCATTCATCGCTCCTCAAATCTATTGCAAAGTACCCCGACTTTGGATTGCCCATGATTAGTTTTTGCCTTTAGGTAAAACTAGATTAAATGTATCGTTCAACTACTTTCTATCTGATTGTTGCGATCGAAGTTGATTATCTCAGGGTATTCTGTCAGCACTCCTAAAGTCATTCGCTTTTTGACAAATGGTTCACCCGATTGGGTGAATGCGATCGCAGCATCCAGAACTACGCTGAAAGTATAGCCACTTTTTTGCTCTTAGCGATGTCTACGACGGGCTACGCCTACGTGCTGACAGCTAAAAAACTTTTACAATGGCTATGATTACCTTGAATATTATGCCAATTGCTTATATATCAAAGGGTCTAAGAGTGGATGAAATTGTAAAATCATCGCAGAAACCAGATTTTCTACCAGAGAAGATCCCCCTGCTGGAAACAATTGCTGCCAATTTACCGGGAATGATTTTCCAAATTCTGCAACGGCAGGATGGTTCTGTATTTATTCCTTATATTAGTTCTGGTTGTAAATATTTGTATGAATTAGAACCAGAGGCTATACAGCCAGACTTTCAGGTGTTATGCAAACTGATTTATCCACAAGATATAAAAGCTTTTACAGAATCTATTGCTGTTTGTCGTACTACTCTTACACCTTGGCATTGGGAAAGTCGGATTATTACGCCTAGTGGCAAACTTAAATGGATTCAAGGTACTTTACAACCAGAATTACAAGCAACAGGTGATTTTCTTTG
The DNA here is from genome assembly GCF_034530895.1 of Nostoc sp. DedQUE08. Taxonomy (NCBI): domain Bacteria; kingdom Bacillati; phylum Cyanobacteriota; class Cyanophyceae; order Nostocales; family Nostocaceae; genus Nostoc; species Nostoc sp. DedQUE08. Next base: position 184,519 of record NZ_JAVRCD010000005.1, on the reverse strand, counting down.
GCATGGCTTGGTTATGGATATTACAGATCGAAAACAAGCCCAAGAAAAATTGCTTGAGAGTGAGGCACGATATAAAGCAGTTTTGGATGCTATCCCCGATTTGATGTTTCGCATCAGCCGCGATGGCGAGTATCTAGATTTAAAAAGTGAGGGTGCAAATATCACTCTTTCGAGAGAAGAAATAGTTGGAAAAAATCTGCAAGAGTTATTGCCGAGTGATGTTGCAGCTATTAGCCAAGTAGCGATCGCTAAAACTTTAGATTCGGGAATTTTGCAAACTTGTGAATATCAACTACCAACATCTTTGGGAAACAGAGATTATGAGGCGCGGTTGGTAGTTAGTGGTACAGATGAAGTACTAGCAATTGTCCGAGACATCACAGATCGCAAACAAGGGGAAGTCGCTTTACAAAATCTTGCCCAAAAATTTGCGAAAGCTTTTAGTTGCAGCCCCGATTCAATTACCATTAGCACGCTGCAAGAAGGACGCTTTATCGAAGTTAACGACAGTTTTGTGAATCTTTCCGGTTATGGGCGAGATGAGGCAATTGGTAAAACTTCTTTTGAATTAAATCTTTGGGTACACGATCGCGATCGCCTAAACTTAGTGCAAGAGTTGCAAAGCACGGGAGTTGCTCGTAACTTAGAAATTGATTTTCGGAAAAAATCTGGCGAGATAATTACAACGCTGCTGTCAGCCGAAGTCATTGATTTGAATGGTATTCCTGCCATTTTAGCAGTGCATCATGACATTACAGAACGCAAACAAGTAGAAGCACAATTACGCTTTTGTGCCCAACGCGATCGCTTGTTGGCAGAAACCCTAGTGCGAATTCGATCTTCGCTGAAATTAGAGGAAATTCTTCAAACCACCGTGACGGAAGTCAGGCAATTTCTGCAAGCAGATCGAGTTTTCATTGGTTTAAATAATGCTAATTTAGGAGTCAAAACTCTTGCTGAATCAGTAGATCCTAAATATCCATCAGTTTCAGGTTGGTCTACTAAAGATGAAGCTTATCTACAAGAATTAAGAAACTTATTAAAAGATAATCGTGTGCGTGTGGTTGAAGACGTAACGCAAATATCAGCATCTCCCAAAGTAAAAGCACACTGTCAAAAATTCCAAACGAAGGCTAGCTTGGCTGTACCAATTATGCTAGGCAATGAATTATTTGGGGCGTTAATTGCCAATCAATGCTCAGGGCCGCGTCATTGGCAGCCCATAGAAATTGATTTGTTACAGCAGATGTCAGAACAGCTAGCGATCGCGATTCAACAAAGTCAGATATGCCAAAAGCTAGCAGAACTCAACACTAATTTAGAATACCAAGTCCAAGAACGGACAGCACAGTTGCAGCAGAAAATGCAAGAAGTTGAAAATTTGCATCGTGTCAAAGATGTAGTTTTGCACACAGTTGCCCACGATTTACGAACTTCCGTGATGGGTAACTTGATGGTGTTAAAGAATTTGTTAAATCAAGGGCAGGGGAGCAGGGGAGCAGGGGAGCAGGGGAGCAGGGGGCAGGGAGACAAGGGGACAAAGGGACAAGGAGGACAAGGGGACAATGAAAATAACCTTGCCCAATGCCCAATGCCCAATTCCCAATCCCCAATCCCAATATCTCGCTCAATCATCGAGCGAATGATTCAGGGCAACGATCGCCAACTAACAATGATTAACTCATTGCTAGAAATTAATTCCTGTGAAAAACAGGGGATTGAGATCAAACTCGAACCAGTGCAATTTAGCACCTTACTGGGAAGTACATTTGCTCAGTTGGAACCCATGCTGACACAAAATCAAGCGACTCTGAAGAACTTGGTTCGGGCAGACTTACCGTTAGTCATGGCAGATGAGATTCGATTGCAGAAAGTTGTGGTAAATTTGATCGCACATAGCTTGCAAAATAATCCGCCAGGATTAAATTTTACCCTGAGCGCCACCGTTGAAGGGGGAATGATTCGCACTCAGATTCAAGATGACGGTGTGGGAATGAGTAAAGTAGAGTGCGATCGCCTCTTCGATCTGCATGTCCGCGATCCTCAAGATTGCTGCTCTACAAGCATTGGTTTAAAAATGTATCTTTGTCGGAAAGTTATTAAGGCGCATGGCGGCGAAATCGGAGTTATAAATAACCGCAAGCGTGGGTTAACTTTCTGGTTTACACTACCTTTAGCAACTTCATCCGCAACAAATCGCCCATAAATCACCAAAAAATGAGAGGGTGTTATTTATGGCAATGTTGAGTAAAGGAAACACCCTCAAGATATGGGCAAAGTTGCTCGGATGCTATTGGCTACTCCATTGACAACAGTGCAAAGGTGGTGGAGAAAAACCTTTTTTGCACCAACAACTGATGAAATCGTTACTCTTTACAGAGTTTGGCGTAACCGTTTTTTGTGGCAAAGATTACGTTTATGGTTATGGCTGGCGCTGATTTGTCTGTTGTCTTTTACTTTGCGAGATATTTACGGCCTGTTTTTTCCATTTGCAGAGTTGCAGCCGCTGCCAGAAGTACTTAGAACTCAACGCCTGGTAATTAATGTTGCAATGCTTGCAAGTATAATTATTTGCTTTGCTTTACATAAAACTAAATTAGGTCGTCATCGTCCAGATTTATTATTTTTGGGGTCTTCTTGGTCACTTAGTTTAGCGTCGCAGTTGTTTGCAACCATCAGAGGTTTCGCACTACCCGATACCATCGGCTGGTCGCTGTTGTTCTTGAGCCAAGCTGTGTTGATGCCTGTTTGCTGGATTCTTCACTTGCTGACTCAAGTGAGTGTGCTGATTTACTATTTCGGTGTGAATACAGTACTTGGGCTAAAAACACCAATCCCCGACCACCCAGAAATATATAATGTAACGTTCATTTTATATATCTTCTGGTTTTGTACTATATGTGATATCGGTGTTTATCTGTACGATCGCCTGCAACGTTCGGAATTTTTCGCCCGCCAAGAACTAGAATCTGCCTACCAAAAACTCAAAGTTGCCGAAGCTAAATATCGCAGTATTTTTGAAAACGCTGTTGAAGGGATTTTTCAAAGCAGTCCCGATGGACGTTACATTACGGCAAATCCTGCTTTAGCGAGGATTTATGGCTACTCTTTAGTAGACGACGTGACAGCAAATTTTACTGATATTGAACAATTGTACGTTGACCCAAACCGCCGAGCAGAATTTGTGCGCCTGATGGAAAAGTATGGCAGCGTTTCCGATTTCGAGTCCCAAATTTATCGTCAAGACGGGAGTATTGTCTGGATTTCCGAAAAAGCCTATACAGTCCGTGATGAACAAGGAAAACTGCTTTATTACGAAGGTTTGATTGAAGACATTACCCAGCGCAAGCAAACTGAAGAAGAACTACGAGTGTTTTTCCATGCAGTTTCCCACGACTTACGCAACCCAGTACTAGGTACTTTAATGGTGTTGAAGAATTTGCTGGCCCGTTCAGAGGAAAATATTACGATTTCCCGCTCAATTTTAGAGCGAATGATTCAAAGTTGCGATCGCCAACTGAAATTAATTAATTCGTTGATGGAAACTCACATCAGTGAGGTGCAAGGTATTGTTTTACAACGTCAAGCCGTACAATTACTGGCAGTTGTCGAAGCTGCGATCGCAGATTTAGAGCCATTGCTAGAGCAAAATCAAGCCAAGCTGACAAATTTGGTGTCCGCAGATTTGCCATTAGTAAATGCCGACCCTACGCAACTATGGCGAGTTTTTTCTAACTTAATTGTCAATGCTTTGAAACATAATCCCCCTGAATTGCTTTTGACAATCAATGCTACCCGTCAGGATGACATGATTTATTGTACTGTTAGTGATAACGGCGTGGGAATTAGTCAACAACAAAGCGATCGGCTTTTTGACCTTTACTTTCGGGGTACAAGTATCGGCAATTCTGTAAGTTTGGGATTAGGGTTGTATTTATGTAAGCAAATTATCCATGCTCACGGTGGCGAAATTGGTGTGAACAGTGCATTGAATGCAGGGGCAACATTTTGGTTTACCTTACCAATTAGTAGCTCACAGCATGAAGTTGCTAATTAAACCTTTTTGTTACCAAAAATATTTTTTTAAATTTGTTATTATTCAGGAAAAAAGAAACGAATAGAACAACAAAATCCGGGTAAAAGTGGCGATGTTATTTCATCATCGCCTAATAAAGTAGCAACTAAAACCAACTGTGCTTTTTCTCGCCGATAAACTTCAACTTGTTTAGTGAAGCGATCGACAATCCAATACTCACGCACGCCTTGAACTGAATAAAGTTTCAGTTTTGCTTCCTTGTCTCGAAGTTCGTTTTGTTTACCTGGGGATAAAACCTCTATTACTAACTCTGGTGCGCCTGTCAAATGTCCTGCTTCATCTTCAATTTGCACCAGTCGTTCTCGACTTACCCAAACTACATCCGGTATAACACTATCTGCTTGCGAAAAAATCACACCTGGAGCCACAATTGTTTCCCCTAAACCACTCGAATCTGACCAAACATCGAGTTGTCGGAATATTTTGCCACAAACTTGTTGATGACGGCGGTGAGGAGTGCGAGTCACAAAGAGTTCTCCATTAATAATTTCATAGCGCGTCCACTCATTTTCGGGTAGAACCTCTAAATCGTGAATTGTCCAGCGTACTCCCTCAACGGCTTGATTCATGATTGTCCCCGTTTGGCTCGTTGCCTTTGTTTGTTTGATTTTATCTAATTGAAAGGTGTTTATGTCGACGGCTTACAACTGGGAACCAATTTGTTTTATGTAGTCGTGTTCAGAACTTAACTTATTCGCAATTACTGTGTAGGTGTATTCTAACCAACTTTCCCAAAAAACTACAGATTTCACATCATTGAGATATTGTCCATATTGCGTAGATTATAAAAATATATTAATTACTTTTAAGTTTTAATGATAACACTACGCAAAATTTACAATTATTTTCAGAAAATACTCACTTTTTCTCACCAACAGGGCAATCAGGAGTAGGTTATTAATATAGTTAAACAACAGGTACCTGTGAATATTAAAAAAAGTAACTTATATTTTCTCACTGAAAAAATAATCACAAAGTTTAGAATCTAGTTACAAAACAACAATAGACCTCTTGCATAAATGGTAAACAAAAGCATGATAAGTAGTCAGCGACATGTAAAAACTGACTTTTGCAAGAGGTCCAATAAGTTGAGGTTTAAATATGAAAAAAATTATCTGGTTTTTGGCGGTGCTGGCAGTTCTAGCAACATGGCTACTAAGTTGCGATGCTGTCTGGGTCTGGAAATATCTTTTTTTCCTGCGCCTGCCTATTTTGATGGGTTTATTCCTTCTGCTTCTTCCTAAACTTGCCAAGGATTGGCTGCCAGCCATGTTGAGGAATCTATTTGTACTTCGCACCAAGTGGCAACTAGCAGTCATAATTATGAGCGCAATTGGAGCAGGAACGTCAGTAATTTCAGTTGCAGCTATCATTTTGGATAACGCACCAGATCGCTTTGATGTACCACCAACAATAGAAATTTCTGAATTTTGGCAATATGGAATAGCTATTGCCTTAAGTTTATACATTTGCATTATTGCAATTGACCTGTCCAAAGAGAAGCTGAAGAATGAAGACAGACTGTGGGGAACATTTGTAGGTGCAGGATTGGGCATTGGGCTACTATTTTTTGTTAGTTTTATCAGGCAATGGTTAAGCTCAAATGCTTTTTTAAAAAAGACACTTGTTGATATCTTTTCTTTCATAACCAAACATGATGCATTAGGCTATATTAATCCTGATGGTGAATTGAGTACTGGGCATCTGACAGCGATCGCTTATTTGATAATTGGAGTAGTTATCTATATTACGGTTGGTTTGCTTTTTAAGCCAAAATCAAAAAGAGAGCGACCTGAAGCACCTGCACTCCTGTATGTGCTACTGATCATATCGATGGTGACACTTTTCTATGGAGGTGCAACATTCTATTTTGATTACTTCCGTATTCCTGTACTAGTTATCTTTATTAGTTTTTCAGTAGTTAGTTATGTTGCATTTGATGTAGATCACTGGTTTCAAGTCAATGAATTTAAGAAAAAGGAAGACAATAAAAAAGTTGATAGCGATTCAAATAACTTCCATAAAATCCTAGATAAGCGTCTTCAACATCAAGAGGGAGAACGAACTTTAGTAATTATTTGTGCTAGTGGTGGCGGAATTCAAGCAGCAGGATGGACAGTGCAAGTGTTAAGTGGTCTTCAGGAATTGTTAGGAAACTCATTTACCAAAGCAATTGGCTTGATTAGTGCAGTCTCAGGCGGTTCAGTAGGGACAATGTACTATCTAGATAACTTTAATAAAGATGGTTTTTTAGAAGAGAAAGAAACGGAAATATCTAACAAAACCAAAACCAAAGTAACAGATAGTTTTTATGCTGCTACTAAAGATAGTTTAGATGCCGTTGGTTGGGGTCTGGTTTATTTAGACTTATGGCGATTCATCGGATTTCCATTTCTTGTTAGTCCAGAGTGCGATCGTGGTAGAGCAGTTGAGATAGACTGGCAGGGGGAAATGAAGGATACGAACAAAACAAAAACCTTTGGAACCTGGCGAAAACAGATTTTTGATGGCGAAATTCCTATTCCTGTATTTAATGCCACTTTAGTCGAAAATGGCTGGCGGTTTCTGATGACTCCAGTAACATTTGGGGAGGCTCCTGAGAAAAAGTATATAGACTTTAATACTCTTTTTAAAGACTATGATATGAATGTTGTAACGGCTGCAAGACTATCAGCAACTTTTCCCTATGTCTCTCCTATCTGTCGCAGCAACAGGGTAGATATCCCAAATCAGCTGAATTATCACGTTGCTGATGGGGGCTATTTCGATAACTCTGGCTTTGTAACGGCAGCTGAATGGCTGGATGAACACCTTAATGAATGGTCAGATCCTAAAAATAATTTAAAGCTAAAACGAGTCCTGATATTGCAAATCAATCCTTTTCCTCTTCCCCCCGAATCTGCTTCAATCAAAAACGTGCAGGGGAATGGAGGCTGGTTTATGGCGACTTTAGGGCCATTACTGGCAATGTTCAAGGTACGCGATCCGGTTTTGGCGTCTCGAAATGCAAAGGAAGCAGATTTGCTGGTCAAAAAATGGGAGAACTCGAAGAACAAGGTAGATATCCAATACTTTCCCATTTTCTTCCCCTCAAAATCTGAAAATGCAGTATCTAAATTTTATAAAGATGATCAGTATCGTCCGCCTTTATCCTGGAGGTTAACTGATAAAGAGAAGGAAGCTATTAAAGAAGGTTGGGAGGCAATAAAAATAGAAGAGAACATTCAAAACATTAAACAACTGTGGCACAAATGGAATAAGCCAGATTCCACAGACCGTACACCAGAAGATTAACAACTTGCTTCTCCTGTGGATAGTTAAGAGCAGGAGTACGAGCATCACTCAAAGGGTTACAGGTGAGAGGAAATGGGAAGGTGCTAATTGGTGTTCACACTAGAATCATAATAGACATCTCCAAAAATGAATGTAGAGACGTAGCATTGCTACGTCTCTATAAAGGTTCTGGATAATGCATATTTAATTAATTTCTGGAGATGTCTAATAAAAAGCGGAAGTTCAGACAAAACTTTTATGCTGACATTTAACCAACTTAAACCACCTAATCGCGATACCGCAGTCACTTTTACTCTGGCGCTAACAGCAGAAGAACGCACCCGCAGTCGTCATCGCTTTGAAACAGAAGATGGTAAACTTGTGTTTTTACATCTACCCAGAGGAACTGTCTTACACGATGGCGACATTCTGCAAGAAGAAACCGATAGCAGTTTAATCAGAATTACTGCCAAACCAGAACTAGTGCTGACTGCTTTTGCCCAAACACCACTTTTATTACTACGGGCGGCATACCATCTGGGAAATCGCCATGTACCTGTAGAAATTACCTCAACTTATTTACGCTTGTCTTCAGATTCTGTTTTACACACGATGTTGGAACAACTGGGGTTAGAAGTTAAAGAGGAAATTTTACCGTTTCAGCCAGAATTAGGAGCTTATGGACAACACCATCATGCTCATTGATAGTCATCTTTTGAGTATTTTGCAGCTGGCTAGCCCCGCTTTACCTGTGGGAGCATATAGCTATTCTGAAGGCTTGGAAATCCTGGTGGAAAATGGTACGATCGCTAACCAGTTACATCTCAAAGATTGGCTAAAAGCAGAGTTACTCTACGGGGCAATTCGGCTAGAAGCGGCGGTGATGGTACGATCGCAGCAAGCTGCAAAAATGGGTGATATTGAATCGCTATACCGTTGGAATCTGTGGTTATCCGCAGCTAGGGAAACAGAAGAATTACGCGCCTCTAGTTGGCAAATGGGGCGATCGCTGATCCAATTACTTGGTAAACTAGAACCGCAGATTATACCTATTGCTAATGCTGTCGGGAATCCTTGCAATTATGCGATCGCTTTTGGCATTGCCATTGCCCATTGGCAAATCAGTATCAAAGCCGGATTACTTGGATATCTGCATAGTTGGGCAAGTAATTTGATTACTGCTGGCGTGAAACTTATCCCCCTTGGACAAACAGCAGGACAGCAGTTATTACTAGATTTGCAACCATTATTTAGCGTTGCGGCGTTAGAAATTCTCGCATTAGAGGACGATCAACTCGCCTGTTGTAGTTGGGGTTTGTCGCTAGCGAGTATGCAGCATGAAACGCAGTATACAAGGTTGTTTAGGAGTTAGGAGAGACGCGAAAAATCTTTGTCTGTACAGGAGTGAGGAGTTATGAATGCATTTAGAGTGGGGGTTGCTGGGCCAGTGGGTTCGGGGAAGACGGCATTAGTTGATGCTTTGTGCAAGGGCTTGCGTGAGCAGTATCAGATTGCGGTGGTGACGAATGATATTTATACTCAGGAGGATGCTCAGTTTTTAGTACGTTCTCAGGCGTTGGCAAGCGATCGCATTTTGGGTGTAGAAACTGGTGGTTGCCCTCACACTGCCATCCGCGAAGATGCTTCGATGAATTTGGCGGCAATTGAACAGTTAGAAGAACGTTTTATCAATTTGGATTTGGTCTTTTTGGAAAGTGGCGGTGATAATTTAGCTGCTACCTTTAGTCCCGAATTGGTGGATTTAACGATTTACGTCATCGATGTTGCGGCTGGTGATAAAATTCCTCGCAAGGGTGGCCCCGGTATTACTAAATCTGATTTGTTGGTGATTAACAAAACTGACCTTGCACCCTATGTTGGTGCAGATTTAAGTGTGATGGAACGAGATGCTAAAAAAATGCGCGGTGATAAACCTTTTATTTTTACTAATTTGAAAACTCAATCTGGACTTGCAGATGTAATTAACTTTGTTTGCACAAATATCTGTTGAAAAAAAATGAGCAGGAGTCATAATTGAGCAAAAATGCTTCGCTTCTCTATTTTTCTATACCTGGTTTTGCTTGGTATCAACGTAAATACCGCCGTCTTATCGTCAGATGGAAACGTCAAAAACTTAGGACTTACACACTGTACAATTAGATGTATCTATTAGCCCTTTCAAGGTGAACTTTTGTACTATGAAATAAATGGTGTTTTAAGCCATTTTTGGTATTTTGGCATTGCGTAGGCGTAGCCCGCCGTAGGCATCGCTTAATTTCCAGTCCAAAAATTTTGAGTTGAATATATAATCTCTTTGTTCAATTCCAGATGATGCCTGAAATGCCGTAAAAACTTTGATAGTACAGATGCTCACCTTGAAAAGGCTAGATGTATCTATTGAGAGTATTGACTAAGAAGGGTAAATATGTATAACCGCCAACTTTCTTTTTTGCTGAGTCTGGGTGCTATTGCTGTACTTGGAGGTGATTTGTCTGCTCAAGCTCAAAAACCTACTACTTTTCTTAATAAAACAATGCCAATGGCAGAAAATACAGAAGGTAGAGGAAGTCAAAGGATAAAGTTATATTACGTTCGTAATACAGACGCTTTAAGGCAACTTCTAAATAAAGTGAACGAAAAAGAAAATTGGGATCTCATAATAGATACATCTACTGACAGTACTGATAATGATATCATTCTCTATGGTTCAAAAGAAGCAAGAAACTCTGCGTACCGATTGATTGCTGGAATTGATCTTCCCCGTCCCGGTATCACGATGGAGATGTGGGGAATCCAGATTTCCAGCAATAATCCCGAGGAATTAGCTAAAGTAATGTCGAAAGTACGCCAGGAAATTAATCAAACTCAACAGTTAGTGCGAGAAACGTATGCTCGAGTTGAGGAATACGCAAGAGATCAGATATATGAAAAGGACTTTGATCCTGAGTTCAAAAAACTACTTATTGATAATCTAGGGTATAAATCAGCCTTGACTAAAAATCGCCCTCTATCTCTGACGGATATAGTTTTACGCTTGGTGGCTGCACAAACTAGAAATAGCGATAATACCAAAAAAATAGCTAATAAACTTACGAAGTTTGTTCAAGATGATCCCCGCTATAAAGACTATTTAGATGCCTTAAAAGAGCAAGGAAGACAGCCACTCGAAAGGGTTTTTTCTCTTCGTGGTCTGAAGCCAATGTGCAGAGGTCAGAAGGATACAAAAAATGCCTATTCCTTCCCTAAAGGCTGTTGGGAGACAGAATTTAAAGACTACTGGAAAACAGATTCTGAAGACGAGTACGCCCAGGTAAGTCGCGCTACAATACTTGATTTTGCGCTACAGTATGCCCATTTTATTAATGAACCAGATCAGTTTAACCCTTACGATCTGCAACAATCAGCCGATGTCTTTAATAATCGTTTACAAGATACTGTTGATGCATTAAACCAAGATATAGAAGATTTTTTTGTTATCCCTACTTTGCACAAAATCCAAGATATTGTGAGTGAATATAAGGACGTAGAATATGCACAGGTGGGAAGAACTAGTGTATCTAGTCTGAGTGGGATAGAAACGGTGGTGAGTTCGGATTCGATTAGTGCCTTCGATGTGACTCCACCGTTGAAGCTTTCAGATTTGCTCACAAAGGCTCAAAATCTCACAGGGCAGGTTGACAATTTTGTTCCAGCAATACCGTCATCAATATCGGCAACTCCCATAAAGCCATCAGTTGGCTCTCTGCCTGTGGCGCAGGTTATTGGCCTAGTTGCTGCCCTCCAAGAGCAAAACGCTGTATTTCGTGAGCTGAAAACTGGGGTTTCATTGACGGTAATTCCTAATGTGTTACGAAATATGAATTCTGCTGAACTCAAAATCAATTTAACTATCGTTGATCCATTAGTTAGTGGTACAGAACAGAACAGATCACAAGACCCACTATCACGTATCGGTAAACAAGAGGTGACAACTAATGTTTACACCAAAGCCGTGGATTTTTTCGCTCTTTCAACATTCTCTAACCAAAGTACATTAAATGGGGGACGTGCTTACGTACCTATTATCGGCACGGTGTGGAAGGGAATTTTTGGTGATGTGCCGGTGTTGGGCGATTTGTTTAGTTGGAAAAAAGGTCCTAAAAAGGTTCTTCACGAGAGTCTGCTCTTGACTAACTCCTTCATTACACCGACAGCGATGGGAATGGGTTTGCTCTATCCATCAGACAGGGACAAACCTTTAAATTACAAAGACTTCCCTAATTTAAAGTGTCAGGTTGAATACTATCGAGATCATCCAGATAGAAATAATGGAGTGTTACCAAAAAGCTGTTTGTAACCACAACAATCGGCCAATAAACCTAACACAATAAGGTTCAGATAAGTTTGCAGAAACTAATCATATCAAATCCAGTTGAACAACCACACTAAAAATAAGTTACAACCCATTCTGTTACTTGATTGAAACTATGTGCAATCAGCCGGATTTGATATAATTTGCCTTTGCAAGCAATACAGTTCAGTTAAACTTTTTTCTCTCCCCCTGCTCCCGAAGCCTCCACCGCTCAATAACAGCCTACCGTTAATAGATAAATTGGCTTAGAGGATGTTTGAAAAGTCCTCTTTTCGGTATCAAAAGTTTTAGATCCCTCTAAATCTCCCTTATAAAGGGAGACTTTAATTCCGGTTCCCCCCTTTTTAAGGGGGGTTAGGGGGGATCTAAAAGTGTCCATAATTACAGCGAAACACTTTTCAAACAACCTCTTAACCCAAGCGTATTGCCTTTACAAGCTGGCTTTGTATCGTCGCACCTTTGGGAAACGAAATAGTATTTAAAATGTATTGTTCAAAAGGTCGCACCTTGCAAACCTTTTGAACTAGATGTGTCGTCGAATATTCTAGTCTCTGTTCCAATCACTGTTGGAACGGGGAAATCTCAATAGTAAAGTTTCTTGACAATTAATCGCTGCTACCGTTTCCGAAATACCAGTAGGATGTCCTTGAGCATCAAAAGTCAGGGAATCTACACAAGCCTGTAAAACGGAAGTAAGAGGAGGTAAACATTCCTGTTCTGCTCTGTTTGTTGACATCTGTTGGTTCAAAACTCGAAAACATTGATTTGTATCCTCTAGAGCAAAATTACAGAGCCGTGTTGCCTGTTCCGTTGATGTCACATTCCGCAAATCCTGGAAGCATTGACTGGTATAAGGTGTTGCTATACGGCATAGTTTTTCAGCGTGTTCCAAAGAGGTAGAATTTCTTAATTCCTGAAAGCACTGGCTTGTATAACGGGTTGAGTTACGGCACAATCGTGCAACTCTCTCCGCAGAGATATCTCTTTGTAAATCCTGAAAACATTGAGTTCTGACACTTAAGCTGTGTTTATAATCCTCTTTTTCTGGTAAGTTATACTGTTTTTGGGCGTGTACTGGTATGTTCAGTGCAAACATTACAAATGCCAGAATCAGGGGAGTCTGGACTAAACCAAAATCCACATTGAAAAATTTCATAGTTTTTATTCTATGAGTTGAAAAATAATATTTATATTAAGATGGGAAGGTGATTTATCAAAAAAAGTTCCGGGTAGTAACTCCCCAAGCTTTTGTGTCTAGGGTAGGGGTTTCAACAGCACATCTTGGAGTAGGTGCGATTCGTTATGCAGTGAATCACGGTAGCCAGTCTGTAAATAACTACACCAACCAGCTTTAGTAATATATACTCTACAAAGCCCGTAGATGACGATTTCGCACCCGTTCAGCACTACCAGTAGGAATCGCAGCAATTAATTTTTGCGTGTATTCCTCTTTAGGTTCTTGGTAGATGCTTTCGGCTGTCCCTTCTTCAACAATTTGACCGCGATTCATGACTAAAATGCGATCGCTCATAAATTTCACTACACTTAAATCGTGAGAAATAAAGATATAAGTAAGCTGAAAGTCTGACTGTAACTCTTTTAGAAGATTTAATACCTGCGCTTGTACTGAAACATCTAGCGCTGAAACTGACTCATCGCAGATGATAAACTTAGGATTTAACGCCAAAGAACGAGCTATGCAAATCCGTTGGCGTTGACCGCCAGAAAACTGATGAGGATAGCGGTTAATCGCATCTGCACTCAACCCTACTCGTTCTAAAAGTTCGACTACTCGCTGGCGTCGTTGTTGTTTTGTCTTCCCAACAGCGTGAATTAACAAAGGTTCCATTACCGCGTCCCCAACCTTCATTCGGGGATCGAGGGAACTAAAAGGATTTTGGAAGACTATTTGCATTTCCCGCCGCAGTTTTTGCAACCGTTCTCCTTTGAGACTAGTAATATCTTGTTTCTCAAAGATAATCTGACCACTCATCGGTTCAATTAAGCGCAGCAAGGTTCTGCCAAGGGTCGTTTTACCGCAACCAGATTCTCCCACCAAACCTAGTGTTTCTCCTGGTTTAACATCAAAAGAAACGCCATTAACTGCCATATTATAACTTTTTATACTACCGAACACCCCACGCACTGGAAAACTAACTTTCAGGTTGCGGATTTGCAGCAGGGGTTCCAATTCATTAAAGTTTGCCAATCTTGCAGCAATCTCTTCTTTAGTAACTTCTGTGGGTTGTGCGGGTTCTTTCGGCTGAATTACTACTTGTCCGGTTAGCGTCTCTTCTGCACTCATGTAGTCGGAAACAGTGAGTAATTTTTGGGGACGGCGGTTGAGTGTGGGGCGACAAGCTATCAAACCTTTAGTATATGGATGCTTGGGACTACTGAAAATTTGCCGAGAAGTACCAGATTCGACAACTTTACCTCTATACATTACCGCTACTTGGTCAGCAATTTCTGAAATTAGCCCCAAATCGTGGGTGATGAAAATCATTGCCATATCACGGCTTTGCTGTAATTCTCGCATTAACTCCAAAATAGTCGCTTGCACCGTCACATCCAAAGCTGTGGTTGGTTCATCGGCAATTAAGATTAATGGGTTGCAAGAAATTGCCATTGCAATCATTACCCGTTGCAACTGACCTCCAGAAAGTTCATGAGGATAGCGTTCCAGCATGGCTTCTTTATGTTCTTTAACCAACTGTGCCAACTTTGGCCCATCTGGTTTAGATAATTTGGCGTTGGTTTGGTGCCAAGTTTCGATATACTGCTGCTGGATCTCCTCATCGCTAGGTAGAAGTTTAACCTCTTGCAGACCTGCGATCGCAATTTGTCGTGCTTGGGCTGCTGACACATTTTGATGCCGCATAATCGCTTCTGTTAGCTGAAACCCAATGTTATAAACCGGATTAAGCGAACTCATCGGTTCTTGAAAAATCATGGCGATGTCGCCACCCCGGTGTAACTGCATTTGCTCAGGAGGCAATGTTACCAAATCGATGGGGTTGCCATTTTCCTGCGGACGAAACCAGATTTCACCGCCACTCACTATGCCAGGAGTTTGCAACAAACCCATCACAGCTAAGGCTGTCACCGATTTACCACTTCCCGATTCTCCTACTATTCCTAGAGTTTCACCTCGATGCAGCGTAAAGGAAATACCATCCAAAGCTCTGACAGTGTTGCCATCACCGGGAAATTCAACTTGGAGATTGCGAACCTCTAGGACAGTTTCTCTCATAGGAGTTGGGTATGAATCTTAACTTAAAATTATTTGGATTTTAACAATAGTTTTGATCTATTATGTGCGTAAATTTGGTTTTTATACTCCTCGGCAGTGTTCACTGCTAAAACTTTAACCACAATTGACATCACATACTTCCACAATATACATACATTTGCGATGTAGAACTGCTCGCGATCGTTCACAAGTACAACTTACAGTTAGCCATTATCTGCCGAAGTTCGAGACTTTATCTATACTTTATAAGCAATAACCAACAGTTGAGGAGCATCAAAACCACCCTGAAGCACAAGGTCGTGTACGATCTGCCATCCCTTTCGAGTAAACAACAATTCCCAAAACGATGGGCTGGATTCTGAGTATAGTTGTCTCCAGTAAAGCAACTCACTACGAGTCAAAAAACACTGGTCACAACGGTAATAATCTACACAAAAACCTGTTGTTTCCAGAAGCGTAAATATTTGCTCGTGAGTGAAAGCATGAAGGTGGTATGGATCAAAATGACGCGTTTCACCTAGTGGTACAGACATCATCAATATACCATTGCTAGTTAAATAATTACTGAGTTGTCTTAAAAAATAGGTCGGATTTTTTAAATGTTCTATCGTCTCAAAGGAGATAACAACGTCAAAAGGCTCTGAACACTCAAATTGCTCTGCATCAGCGCAAATGAACTCTATTCCGGGTATTTGGTAGTGTTTATTAGCATATTCCACAATCTGGGAGCATATATCAACTCCAACTACACTGCTTGCGCCTGCCACACGAAGCATTTGGCTACCATATCCACTGCCACATGCTATATCTAGAACTCTTTTTCCCAAGACATACTTAGTTGCAGTTTCGTAGCGTCCAAGATGTAGCTCCACGATCTTGCGACTAGCCGAATCGTTAGCCATGCGTTTGGGAATCAAGCGTTCCCAAGTTACAGCCAGGTTATCCAAAGCTTCAACTGAACTGCTAATAAAGTTACTCATATAATTTACGGTTAACAAAGCGCTAGTGTTTTATTGTGAGAGTTTTCAATTATACATAGCTGCCAGTAACCCTAACCCTGCCTTCACACCAAGTACTCTTGTGTACGATCTAGCTAGGGTGTTGATTTTGTTGGAAATACCATCAGAATTTCTCATGTAATTTTTGTGTCGTTAGCAGAACCAGATAAATGCAGAATTATTATCAGCGATGCCTCACGACAAAACCCAAAGCGTCAACGCAGACAAAAAAATAGCACATCTTCAAGGATGGCTATTTGTAGAAATTATCTAATCTAATGTTAGTTAGTAAATTGAATACACGCTCAACTACCAACTTTAGAACGGAATATCATCTGGATCTGGTTCTTCCTCTTTCACTGCTGGATAAGTAGTTCGCTCATAATTTGTGGATTGGGGTACGGGTTCGTAAGTTTTCGTTTGGGGAGCAACGCCAACAGGATTTGTCGCTGGAGTAGGTGCTGGACGTGGTGACTCGTAACTGGGAACCTCTTTCTGTGCTGGACGAGATGCTGATGGTTGTCGAGGAGCAGTTTCAGTAAATGATGGAGTTACGTTTGTTGAGGGTAATGGATCGGTATTAAAACTACCTCCAACAGATTGAATTTGTTGTACTGTCAATTCAGCGCGTTTTTCTTTAAAACCTTCTTGACGATCGACAGTATTCATAGTTAAACGTCCTACCAAGATGACGCGATCGCCTTGGTGGTAATTTTGCTGAATTTCTGTCGCTAAATTCCCCCAGCCGACAACTTTCAGGGTGGCTGGCGGATCTTCTGGTTTCTGGGAATTGGGAAACTGCACCAGCATTTCCGTAACTCCCAGATTATCGGCTGTGTAGCGGAGTTGCGGTTCGTTAATAATTTCTGCCATCAAAACGCAGCTGTTCATTAAAATTACTCCTGACTGCAAAAAGTACTGATTGAAAAAGAGAGGTTTTTCTATGTAGTGCCAATTAATATCTAGATAGGTTTAATTTTTTGCATTTTTTAATAATGTTTGAACAACTTTTCTACATTTATTTTGAGAATAGAATTCAAGAGTCAGAAGAACACTTGATGAATGAATATATCAATCATACTAAAATCCTTATCAATTCTGACTTATGACTCATTTCGGCTACGCTCGACGACTACCTGGGTGCTGAATTCTTTTTAGTCATTTCTAGCATAAAAGCCAAGCGATCGCTTTGAACAGCATTGTGTATGCCGCCCGCCACCTTCGCTTGACTAAATGAGCATTGAATTCTGCATGGAGTAGTATAATTGTACCACCCATTGATCAAATAGAAAAAATTCTTGGCAAACATTAAGCCTTGATGTGAACTGGAAAAACACCCAAGGCAATCAACCTGGCTGGAAGGTCGCGCAAGATGGGTAAGCGCAAAAACCCAGGTGGTACAAAGGTGCGATTTGAGGTGATAACCGGGGCCAATACCCGCTTTTGGATAAAAGTTTGAAACGCCTGAATAATGCGTGTGGGCAATTCGCGTTGACGTTGTACTTTTGCTAGGTCGCTAAGTTGTACTTGTCGGTTCTTGAGCGGTTTGCTGAGTACATTCGCTGCAACGACAGCATCTTGAATCGCGTAGTTAATCCCAACTCCACCCACAGGGGACATTATATGAGCTGCATCACCAATGAGTAATAGTCCTGGACGATACCAGCGTTTGACGCGGCTGGACTCTACTGAAAGAAAAGCTACTTGTGACCAGTCATGTAAATTTTGAATGCGTTGCTGGAATTCTGGTACTACTTCCACAACCGATTTTTTTAATTCCTCCAAACCCGCAGCCCTTAGTTGTTGATAGCCTCCCTTGAGGATGACATCGGCAACTTGCCACTCATCACCACGGTCAAGCATGGCGATTAGCTTACCTTGACCAAAGCGCCCCATTCCCCCTTCAGGGTCTTCTGGCTGACGCGGTAGGCGAAACCAGAGGACATCCATTGGCGGCGAAGTTTCGATTGATTCAAACTCACCCAAGTGGCGTAAACGTGAGTGGCGACCGTCTGCACCCACTGTCAGTATTGCGCGAATTTCATGCCAACCACCGCCTCCTCGATAGCGGACACCTTGAATTACTTCATTTTCACTAATTAATTCCTGCACATTCGCACCCATTACTAGATGGAAATTAGGATATTTTTGTGCTTCTTGGGTGATGAACTCCAAGAATTTTACCTGGGGAAGCATTGTAATGTAGGGATAATGGGTTTTCAGATGGCTAAAATCTGCGAATGTGAGAGTATCTTGAGGAGTTTGAATACTAATTTGGCGCATTTTGGTATGGGGAAGTTCTAACAAGCGATCGCTTAATCCCAATTCCTCCATAATTTCCATCACCGATGGATGAATTGTATCGCCGCGAAAGTCGCGATCGAAGTCTTTGTGTGCTTCCAGCAGCATCACCGAAATGCCTTGACGCGCTAACAACAGCCCCAATACTGCTCCTGCTGGCCCTCCACCCACAATGCAACAATCTGTAGTTTGTACGTCTACAATGTCATGGACAGGATTAATACTTGGGTCTTGAGAAAGATTTTTAGGTACATCGGTAGTCATCACAACACCTCTTGATAGCCCTAAAATTCAGGATAGTTTGCTTTTGATAATGCAAGCTGTTTTTTTAACTTTTCGTATTTACCCTGAAGGTGTATTATGATGGGCGCTAAACTGTCATTGGTCATTAGTCATTAGTCATTAGTCCAAATCCAATGCCCAATGACGCCACTTGCTCCACTTGGTGAGCGAGTCCGGTCTTGTTGTTTCAACAAAGAGGAACTCGCGAACCCGAAGGGGGAGACCCCAAGACCGCAGTGGCTCCCCCATGCCCAATGCCCAATCCCCAATGACAATAATTAGTTGTGTCCCAAGTTATTTTAGAAAACGTTTATAAAAGTTTTTCCTCGCGTAAAGGGGAAAGTGTTACCTCACAAACCCAATCTCCTCTCACGCCTGGGGAAAAAATCGATGTAGCCCAAGAGCGGGCGGAAAGTGTCAATGTCTTGCGACGGATTAACCTGACGATCGCAGATGGCGAGTTTATGGTGCTGGTAGGGCCTTCTGGATGTGGTAAAAGTACCTTGCTGCGGTTAATAGCCGGGTTAGAAACGATGACTGGCGGTAATATCTGGATAGGCGATCGCTTGATCAATGACTTACCACCCAAAGAACGCGACATCGCAATGGTGTTTCAAAATTACGCCCTTTATCCTCACATGACGGTGTATGACAACATCGCTTTTGGGTTACGCCGCAGGGAAAGCAGGGGAGCAGCACTTCGGCTACGCTCAGTGACCGAGGAGCAGGGGAGCAGAGGAGATACTTCCTCGTCTCCTTATTTTCGGACGTGGGCGGAAAATCTTTTTGTAGGAGCGACCAGAAAGTTACCTAAAGGATTGCGCTACACTTCTGACAAAGAACGGGCGGTGGATGAACAGGTGCGTAGTGTTGCTCAACTGTTGCAAATCGAAACATTGTTGAATCGCTTACCCAAACAACTATCTGGGGGACAAAGACAACGGGTTGCATTGGGAAGAGCGATCGCACGTGACCCCCAAGTATTCTTAATGGATGAACCGCTTTCTAACTTAGATGCCAAACTACGGGCAGAAACCCGCGCTCAAATTGTCAAATTGCAGCGCCAATTGGGGACAACAACAATTTACGTTACCCACGATCAAACAGAAGCTATGACAATGGGCGATCGTATTGCGATTATGTCTGAGGGTAAAATTCAGCAAGTTGCTTCTCCCTTAGAACTTTACAACCGCCCAGCCAATCTTTTTGTAGCAGAATTCATTGGTTCACCACCGATGAATTTTATTCCTGTAGAATTTCATGCCCCGCAGTTGATTACTCGTTCCCAGTTTCGTTTCACCCTCCCAGAAGTTTGGGGAAAAGCTTTACAAAAATATGATGGGAAAACTCTAATTTTAGGCATCCGTCCAGAACACTTTAACTTGAGTATGCCTGCAACCAAAAATCTACCAGTGCAAGTAGATTTGGTAGAGAATCTCGGCAATGATTCCTTTCTCGCTGTTAAGATTGCCGAACCAGGATCTAAACCTAGTACTACAGCGAATTACCTACAAGTGCGAATACCACCAGACCGATTTGTACAACCTGGTGAGCAACTTTGGTTATCGCTAACCCCAGAGAAAATTCACTTTTTTGATCCAGAAACCGAGTTAGCAATATTTCCCTAATACTATCCGCGCCTAATTGGTAGAATACGCACCCTAGATTGAGCTTGGTCAACAGTGACCAATGCGCCTATTTCTAGTGAAGACTCAAACTGATTCACGGCTGAAATAACTAGATTTTCAATACTATTCGGCAAAACATCCTAGGTACGAACCTGAATAACACTGGGAGTATCGGCACCTGTGGCAGCTAGTAAGGAACCGAAGTCTAAATCGTGAGTAAAGACGATATATTCATTAGTTCTTGCCCACTGCATAATTATTGAATCTTTCTCGCGGGGATCGCCAACTGTAGACCAGTGGACAGCGGAGATATTGTACCTCTCAAAAACCGCAACCCAATCAGGAGAAAGGTTCATATCAATCGAAATTTTCATGCACTTCTAAGAGGGACTTCAATCTCTTCAGCCCGCCATGCAGCGTAGGCAAGTGCCTCATAGATGTCGGCTTCTTCGAGGTAGGGATATGCCTTGAGGATGTCGCTATTACTGTGTCCAGATGCTATTAACCCGACGATGGTACCAACAGTAATACGCATTCCCCGAATACAGGGTTTGCCACCCATCACTTCAGGATTGCGAGTAATTCTAGTGAGATTTTGCATAATTTTTGTAGAGTATTATATTGAGCATTTTAACTTTCACAAGTGCGATCGAATTGGTAAAAAAGTGCTTTCAACTGTAAAGTAGCGATGCCTACGGCGGCAAGCTACACACCCCATTACACCCCAAATTTCATCGGTGTGTAGCCGTAAGGCTTTTCGTCAGACATCGCACCTCAAAGTTACTAATTTATAGAAGTGCTAAAAGATAGTGCAGATGCTTCTAGTAAATGCGGATGGTGACTTTGCCAAAAACTCAAAATTTGTTCGCCAACCTGTTGAGGATAAAAATAGTGAAAAAAATGATACCCTTCTGGGTATTCCCAGAGTTTATCTTCTGGCTTGAACCAATTTAACCAGTCATGCAATACAGTTGAGTTGACTACCGGATCGCTCTTGCTACCACATACCATCATTGGCATAGAAACTCCACCTTTGGGTAAATAAACCAACTTAAATAAAGAGTGTGACGTGGGAGATTGTTCTAAATCTTTATCTAAGGCAGCTACTAACTTTTTAGTGGTATGAGGTGGTTGATTGCCAAATAGACTGCGAACGGTACTTGCTAGAATTAGTTCACGGCTGATGCTAAAAAGTTGTCGTTGAAAGTAATAGTGAGCCTGCCAATTGTTTGCAGGTTGAGCAGCTACAGCTAGCAGAGTGAGCGATCGCACTTTTTGCGGAAATCGCCGCGCAAAGGTTAAGGCGATCGCACCACCCATAGCATGTCCTGCTAAATGCACGGGGCCGCGGCATTCCAAAAATTCATACAGTAAATCTACAGCTTGATCTATGGAACTGGCTTCATCTTTAGTTTGCTGATATTCCCACTGAGCAATATTTATATAACTAGATAAATATTCAAGTAATGGTTTATCAAAACGCTGCAAAACAGGACTGGCACTTAACCATAAAACATCAAATGAATCAGACATAAATACCTATAACTTCTAAATTATCAATTGCAATAAAGGCGCACAGCTAGCTGTACGCCCTAAATCTCTACAAACCAAATTCTTTCTTTAACTGAGCAACCCAAGTTTTAATTCGCTCGTCTGTTAAATCAGATTGACTACCTTCATCAAGTGCCAATCCGACAAACTTGCCATTTCTCAAAGCTCTAGAATTCTCAAAATCATATCCCTCGGTTGACCAGTAACCAACAGTTTTGCCGCCCCGTTGGGAAATCTTTTCTTCCAGAATTCCAATTGCATCTTGGAAGTTATCGGCATAACCATATTGGTCTCCATCACCAAAATAGGCAACTAGCTTTCCACTAAAATCTATTTCATCTAGATCGGAGAAAAAGCCTTCCCAATCGCTCTGAAGTTGACCAATATCCCAAGTAGGAGAGCCAATAATCAGCAAGTCATATTCATCAAAAGTGCTACTATCCGCCTCATAAATGGGATGTAATGTTACAACATCACCACCAAACTCATCCCGAATTTTTTCAGCATCAGATTCAGTGTTACCAGTTTGAGTCCCGTAAAACAAACCAATTTTTTTTGACATATTGACACCTGAAAAATAAATAGTTGTGTGCTCTGCTGAAAAGTCGCCCTGAGAGGTTGGTTAATCTGCCCATCAAGGCATCTACTCCAGTGTTTGAACAGCCACGCAAGTCAAAAGCGTTATCTTTTCAGAAAGTTTGCAAATAGCTGAAATACATGACCCGCTTAATGAGTATTAGTCTCAATAACTCTGAAGATATACTACCAGAATAATTGAGAGTCTTTTTCATTTAGATGGGTAAACTTTTGTTAAGTATTTCAGGAAACAAACCGAAAACTAGACGAGGCAGCAAGAATTCTCATACCTTAATTGGTCAAAAACTTCGCACTGACTCGAATAGGAGTATTGAGATGAACGCCTGAACAAAAGAGTTTAGACTAAAAGCGATACAAGACTCGATCTTGCAGAAGTTATGCGATCTTGTCCTTTGGCTGCTTTAAATACGGTAACTCAATCAAGTTACCGTATTTTTATATTAAGAGTGAATAACGCACTCTGCAAGAAGATAGTTTAAATCAAACGGAAATTGCCCCTTATGCCAAAAGACTGGTTTGAATGGCACGATCTCTACAATAGTGAACACCAACATTGCAGCAGCGACTGCAAATTGTTCGGGAATATATTTCTCATAGCTTGGATGCATCTTTACCGGGAATCATTCGTGTAGTCAGTGTTTGCGCGGGTGATGGGAGGGATTTATTCGGGAACGCTATCAAAGCACTCCTGTGCAAAAGATGTGTACGCACGACTTGTTGAACTTGTCTAGATTACAATTACTGAAAAAAGTAACTGTTCGTTAAGCTATGACAAATTTGGAATTGATCATTTTTGATTGCGATGGTGTGTTGGTAAATAGTGAACCGATAGTGAATCGTATTTTTGCCGAAACATTAACTGAAGGTGGATTGACAATCACCTATGAAGAAGTCACCCAACAATTTATGGGGAAGTCATTGGCAACTTGTTTGGAGATTATTAAGAAAACCTACGGAAAACCAGTTCCTGCTAAATTGCTTGAACGCTGTAAGGAACGAGAAATCGCTGCATTGCAACAAGAACTCCAAGCAACTGAGGGAATTGCTGCCGTTTTAGAACAGATTACATTGCCAAGATGTGTAGCATCGAACAGCAGTCCTCGGCATATTCAATTCGTTTTACAATTAACGGGATTGTTGCATCAATTTGATGGCAAGCTATATAGCTCTCATCATGTTGAACGCCCTAAGCCCTTTCCTGATGTGTATCTGTATGCGGCTAGCCAAATGGGTAAGACTCCAGAAAATTGTTTGGTAATCGAGGACTCGGTAACGGGGGTGCAAGCAGCATCTGCCGCCCGAATGCAGGTATTTGGTTATACTCCACGAAGTAATCAAGGCAATTCTTCGCATCACGATGCTTTGATTGCCGCAGGAGCAAAGCTAGTTTTTGAGGATATGTATCAATTGCCGATTTTATTGAAATTGTGGAAGTGATTTTAAAGTTTTTGTGGGATATCACTTAAGGTTTACTGAACCCAGGACAATCACCTTATTCATTCTTATACTGTCCAATTTTCTGAAAATTTAGGATATATTGTTGACGACTTTTTTAGCTTAGGTAATCGCCTAGAGTCTGATGAGTCACATTTTAAAAATAAGTGTATTTTGTCAATACGCCCAAATGTAGAAATAAACGACCAATACCTGAAAGTATTCAGTTTACTCTAACTAAATTTCTCGAATTTGGATAGTGGACAGTTCAACTTTAGAGGCATTATTTTGTAACGGAAAAACAACGAGGCTCCGACCAATTTTTCTTCCGAACGCCTTCTCAAAATCTTTTGACAACTACCTTACAGCCTTAATTTGTGACGAATGGGCGGGTGGTCAAGATAATTCGTAGTTCGTAATTAAAGAATTCAATTACGAATTACGAACTTGTACTGAGCGTAGCCGAAGTATTACGAATTACACTTCGGCGGGTTGATATTCTTGTTGTCTTTCCACAAAAGTCTGAACACGGGTGCGGTAGTTTCTCACAGTCTCATCTACCCATTCGCGATCGTTGCTATTTGCATACAAATGCACCAGTGGTTCGCTGGCATCTGGTAAAACTAACAGCCAACTGTCATCGTAGGGTTGACAAATTTTCACTCCATCAATTAATTCTAGATTTTGGGCTGGGTGAGTTTCTACCAAGTAACGCATTAAAGCACCCTTAGCTGTCCACGGGCAACGGACTGTATAACTTTTGTGAATTACACGAGGCAATTCTGACCGCGCCGCAGCAAGCGATCGCTCCTGGATAGTCAACATCTCAATTATCTTGGCAATGCAAAACATGGAATCAAATCCCGGATGCAGTTGCGGGAAAATAAAACCAGTATCTCCACTACCTCCCAATACCACATTCGGGTTTTTCTGGCAAGCCTCCATTAAAGCTGTAGGGTTGGCTTTAGTGCGAATCACTCTACCATCATGGCGACGGGCGACTTGTTCAATAGCACTAGAAGCATGAACTGGTACAACTACTGTTCCTCTGGGGTTAGCAGTTAATATCATGTCTACCATCAATGCTGTTAACATTTCCCCGCGAATTGGGTAGCCGGATTCATCAACTAAAATTAGCTGTTCTCCATTAGCGGATACTTGCACACCAAAGTTAGCTTTTAATGCCTCCACTACATGGCCTAACTGAGTCAGCAATCCTTCGCGATCGGTGATTGACATTGCCGTTTTATTGACACTGGCATTCAATACCACTGCATCAGCGCCAAATTTATCCAACATTTGGGGTAAAACTGCCCCTGATACTGCATAAACATAGTCAATCACCACTTTTGCCCGACTGTTGCGGAGTGTATGAACATGCAATAGTTTCTCAAAAGCAGTGCAGTAGCGCTCCATGACTTGGCTGGGGTAAGATACATCGCCAATTTCATGAATTAGCGCCCGCCGCATATCTTCCTTAAAGTAAGCCCCTTCAATTTTCTTTTCCAGGGCTTTGGTGATATTAATGCCCTTGGCATCCATGAATTCAATCAAAATGTAGTCAGGGCGATCGGGGTGTACCCGGACGTGGATACCACCAGCTACCGACATTGTGGGTATAACTGTACGGGCGATGGGGATAGCTGTAGCATCAAGGTTTTGAATGTCAACACCTACCGACATTAAACCTGCAATCAGCGATCGCGTCACCATCCGAGAGACATTACGCTGGTCGCGGGAAACCGTTACTTTAGAACCAGGTTTCAAAGTAGAACCGTAAGCAGCTCCCAATTTCACGGCAAATTCTGGAGTAATGTCGATATTAGCTAATCCTTGAACACCACGTTGACCGAATAAATTTCGTTGGGCAGTGTTCCCCCAAATTAAGTTAATGTTTAAAACTGCTCCTGACTCAATCTTTTTACTGGGCCAAACGCGCACACCAGGGCTAATTTGGGCTTCTTCTCCTACCGTAGAAAGCGAACCTACAACAGCAGCTTCTAATACATGGGCGCGGCGGTCTACACGAGTGCCACGGGAAATTACACAGGCAGAAAGATGTGCTTCATCGCCAATAAATGCCCCATTCCACACGATGGGACGTTTGAGATTAGCATCAGCGCCAATAGTGACATTATCCCCAATTACGGTTCCTGCCTCAATCTGTACTCTTGCCCCAATACGGCAATTGTCACCAATCACAGCCGGGGTTTCAATCACAGCCGTGCGATCGATGTAAGTATTTTGACCTACCCATAATTCATGAGAAACTTCTTTATAGGCAAAATCCAACTGGACTTTTCGATCTAACGCGTCATACTGAGCCTCACGATAGGCATCTAAGTGACCGACATCACACCAGTAACCTTGAGCAATGTAACCATACATTGGCTCATCTTTTGCTAGCAGTAAGGGGAATAAGTCTTTAGAAAAGTCACATTCAACGTTTGCTGGCAAATATTCCAAAACTTCTGGTTCGAGAATATAAGTACCAGTGTTGACGGTATCAGAAAAAATTTCACTACTAGAGGGTTTTTCTAAAAATCGCCGAATCCGGGCTTCCTCATCAGTAATCACCACTCCAAATTCAATCGGGTTGGGAACCCTGGTTAAAATCAAAGTAGCTTTTGACTGTTTTTGTTTGTGATATGCGATCGCCCCCGTCAGGTCAAAATCTGTTATGCTATCCCCGCTAATCACTAAAAAGGTTTCATCAAGAAGTTCGGCAATGTTTTTTACACAGCCTGCTGTACCCAAAGGTTGGTCTTCTTCGACAGCATAAGTCATCTGAACGCCAAAATCGCTGCCATCTTGAAAATAGTCTCGCAAGACATCAGGTAAATAATGCAATGTTGCAATAACTTCTGTAATTTGATGTCGTTTGAGGAGATTGATAATATGTTCGGCAATTGGTCGATTTAGAATCGGCACCATCGGTTTTGGCAGATCGCAAGTCAACGGGCGAAGCCGCGTTCCCGAACCCCCCGCCATCAGTACTGCACGCATAAATCCTCCTTAACTAGTTACAGCTTTCGCTATTTGAAAAACGTGTCAGATATATTTTGTTTTTCTTTCTCTAGTCTCCTATGGATATTGAGATTTGAGGAACTTCCACAAGATGCATATAGATTGGGGATTGGGGATTGGGGATTGGGCATTGGGGAGAAACTTGTTCAATATTTCTCCCTGTTATCTTTCTCATCCCCCCAGTCCCCAGTCCCCAGTCCCCAGTCCCCAGCTTATTGGCAATGATAAAGTTCATATTCGTAGCCGTCTACGGGTGGCAAAGATTGAGTATCAGATATAACACATGTTTTCACGGTTTCTGCTACGGGTGCGTGAAAGTTTACCAGCCACAAGTCAAAAGGTCGTGGTAATTTTTTTAAAGTATTTTCCAGAGCAATGGTGGAAGCATTCGGATCTCGATCTTGATGAGCAAGGAGAAACAGGGGATTTTGGAGTGAATTTGCACGTTTAATCTCCCTCGCGACTCCCATCATTTCCCCAGTGTGTACATAAGTTTTGTGGGTGGTGGCAATCAGTACTGGTTTTGGGGATGTTTGTTGAATTAGTTGCACAAACAGGTCAGGACGATAATATTTTTGATAGCCGAGATTGCAAACTACTGTAACTGCACTGAAAAATCCCATTAACCAAATTAATATTACGGCTTTTTTCCCGTTTATTCCCCATTTCCCTATGCTTGTTATCCCATTTTTCCCTGGCTCTGTTTCCATCTGGGGAGGATGCCAACAAACTGCGAGACTTGCACCTAGTAAAACCACGATCGCAGGAAAGTAAACAAAGTTATATCTAGCACCTCTGGTGAGGTCAATACCCAAAAAGTACGTAAAGATAAAGAATATTGCGATCGCACTGATAACGACTCCAGCAAGTACCTGAATCATCATCCGGCTTTCTGGGTGCTGTAGTTGAATTTTAATCCCACGCAGCAAAATTGGTACTGCCCAAATAAAGAAAGTCAGCATCACTATTCCAGAAGGAATCACAATCAAAGCTTGAGAAGATTCAACTGGTAATAGGGAAATCATGGCAATCAATGTTCCTAAAGCTTGAAAAATTGGGCTTAACCAATCTAGTCCAACGCGCGAACCTCGAATCCACTCGGTCAAAGCACCACGATTTTCATTCTCTAACAAGGTTGGTATCCAAATTAAACCCGCTACACAAGTACCTATGACAACGGCATAGATGCGCCGCCAAGGAGGAGAGAAGAAAAGAGAAAATTTGCTGCTATTTTGCAATTGAAGCCAAGCCAGAAAAATCAAAACTACGACTTCTGTGCAAAGGGTAATGCTGAAAAAATAATGAGTAGCAATACCTAAAGCATTAATTCCTATCCAGAAAAGTGCTACCCATATAGGTAAAGATGTGCGGTTTTGAATATGACGTGTGGCAATTACTAAGCAGGTGAGGGAACCAATTACCCATAAGATTGCCAAAGTGTAATGACGCGCTTCTTGTGCTAAAAATACGCCATAAGGTGATACTGCCATCATCGCAGCAGTCAAGTGTCCCACTAATGACGAACGAAACGCTACTCTACCTAATACGTAAACACACGGAATGGAGGCAGCACCGAATATCGCTGGTAGCAATCGCGCACCAAATAGCGATATTAATCCTCCATCGCTGTTAAATAACTTCATCCACAGGTAAGCCAGCACAAAATACAGTGGTGGATGATTATCTTGTGTCGCTAAGTTATGAATGACATCACCAATAGTTGCAGCTGGGTTTAGTTGCAGTGGTTGTAATAGGATATCAGGTGCGATCGCTCGATCGAGGGGAACTGATATAAAAGTATTCCCCAAGCTAAACACCAAGGTGGCAAACTCATCAGTCCAAGGAGGCTTTGCAGTCAAGTTGATTAGGCGCAAGCTGATGCCGACAATCAACCATATTAAGATCGCCAAGAGATGAACCCAGAAAGGAGGAAGGCGATGCCAATCATGCCAATGCTTGCGTTGTGAGCCAGAGTTTTTATCTGCCAAAGGCAGGAAATGTATAGCAGATGCAGGTAGCAACGAGATAATTTGTTTGTAAAAATAAAATGCACCTTGGAAAAGAACTCTCATTGCTGGGCCTCACAGTCATGGATTTGTAGATTTGACGTTTGAGATTTAAGTTCGTTCTAAAATCTAAAAACAAAAATCTAAAGCTCAAATCCCTCGTTGTGATTATTTCACGTCTGTGACGCGCCAGCTAAGTTTCAAATTAACCCAGAAATTCCAAATGGTAGCAACTGCGATCGCGATCAACTTAGCTAAATACTGATTTATTTCCAAGATATTATAGAGAAAGTTAATTATTAAAGCTTGTAATATAACTCCTGCCAAACAGACCGCACTGAACTTCAAGAATCGCTTGAAACGCTGATGCGAAGCACGTTGCCTCTGAGAAATATCACTAAAAGTCCATATATCATTCCATAGGAAATTATTTACGATTGCCACTCCGGCCGAAAGAATCGTACTGCGGGTTAAACCTAAATGAATTACAGTACGCAGCAAGTGAAACACCGTTAAATCCACAAACACACCACTAAAGCCAACAAACCCAAAACGGACAAATCGACCGATGGGAAAATTGACTTTTCTTTGCAATCGTCCTACTTTACCTGTGGAAAGCCGCAATCGCACTAAATGGTGGATGTAATCTATATATTGCTTCCATGTCACCTTACTCTCGCCCTCTTTGCGTTCGCAAAATACATACCCAACTTCGGCAACTTGGTCTACTTTTCCCCGGCCAATTACTTCTAGGAGAATTTTATATCCAACTGGATTGAGTGTTACACCTGCGATCGCACTCCGACGCACCATAAAATAACCACTCATCGGATCAGTAACTCTGCCCAATACCCCCGGTAAAATTACCAAGCCTAACAACTGAGCGCCACGAGACAAGAAACGCCTAACAACACTCCAGCTACTAACACCGCCTCCTTCTACATGACGGCTAGCTACTGCCAAATCTGCTCCCTGTTCAATATTATGCAACAGTTGTATTAGTACCTCTGGTGGATGCTGCAAATCTCCATCAATCACTCCCAACACACTGCCTGTCGCTGCTTGCCATCCACGAATCACTGCTGAGGATAGCCCCCGTTCCTGTTGGCGTCGCATCACTCGCAACTGGGGGTATTCTGTCGTTAAAGATTGCGCTATCTCCCAGGTTCGGTCTGGGCTATCATCATCTACCACTATTAGTTCATACTTTCCTGCGATAGATTCATCCAGTAATTTACTCAATATGCTGACTACATTCTTAATATTGTCACGCTCTTTATAAGTAGGAATTACTAGAGAAAGATGAATAGAATTATCATCTGTATCCACGGGGTTGGGGGGCAACTCTGAAATCTTTAGCGGGCCGGTTGATACTGTTAACAACGAGTTCGATGAGTTTGTTTTCATATTCCAAATTGCAAAACGAGGGTGTGTAAAGTCCGTGGAAAATAGAATCAAACATCTGGTGACTTTATTGATTGAACCTAGTTACTCAAAAGTTGAGGAATCCTTTTGTTACAGTTAGTTGCCCTGAAAGTTTAGTAATTTCCGCACTTTGATTTCTAGTATTTTCCTAAATTCATCTAAATTTTACATCTTACCCCTTATTTTTATGATATTATACGAAGAATTACGTATTTTTAGCAAAGCCTAATGTACTTTTAAGTAAACTAAGTCAGCAAATATACAGTTTATTCAGCATATTTTTATAATTTTTTAATGAGACTACAGGAAATATTAATTTAGTATGGAGTATCGGAAATTTGGTTAATGTGCTTATACATTATTGTTTTTACATCAAGGTAAAAATAAAGTGCGAATGTTGATTACATAAGCTCGTTCCACCCATAAAAACTTATTTTTTGATGCAATAAGGAATTAATTAAACACTACAAAACCAAAAAATCAAAACATCTTTTGGAGAAGTAGTTATAGCTATTTCTTAAATGTAAGAATAGCTATAAATTCCTGTTTTATTTTTGAAAAAACGAACTACTCCATAAGGTAAGAGGTAGTTAAATTTTATTTACGATCTCTTTTTCGGAGTAATTTGATCGACAAAATGAGACGAGATAAGTACAGTCCCATTCTGTCAACGTTTAGCAATATAAAAAATCAGTTTAACAAAAATTAATATGTTACTAAATAAGTATAGTATTTAGTAGAGACTCGATTGAAAATATGTCAAAAGTAACATTGTAAAATCCCCCGGTAGGGCATTGCAAAAAAGAGAAAAATTTTGTTTGTTATTAAAATGATGGCGTAGTTTTATTGCTTGTTTTGAATAAATGAACCTCTAAAAATACAGGGTAGATCATGCATATTCCTGATGGATTTGTTTCTATTCCAGTGGCCGGGGCTACTGGTTTAGCGAGTGTGGCAGCGTTATTTGTTGCCTTCGGGCGATCGCAAGAGGCTTTTGGTATTCGTCGTGCCCCGATACTGGGATTAACCACCGCCTTTATTTTTGCTGCCCAGATGATCAATTTTCCAGTAGCAGGAGGTACTAGTGGTCACTTGTTAGGGGGAACCTTAGCTGCGATCGTTTTGGGCAGTCCTTGGGCTGGAACGTTGTGTCTTGCCACAGTTTTAATTATTCAAGCCGTGTTATTTGCTGATGGTGGCATTACAGCCTTGGGAGCAAACATTTTTAACATGGCAGTAGTTGGGGTTTGGGTTGGCTGGGTTTTAACCGAAACCTTGCAACGGCTGTTTGGAGGGTCTAAAGGGCGCTTACCCTTGGCTGCTGGGATCGCCGCTGGTGTGAGTGTAGTGGTAGCTGCGATCGCTTGTGCCATTGAATTAGCCCTCTCTGGAACTGCACCGGTAGCGATAGTTTTACCAGCCATGACTGGTGTGCATATTTTGATTGGTATTGGCGAAGGAATGATTACTGGGGGTGTGCTGACTTATCTGGCCACCGCTCGACCAGATTTGTTACCAGGCGAACAGCACGAGTTTCGTGGCTGGTCGGTGCCTATTGTCACCATTTTCTTGATTGCGGGAGTCCTGTCACTCTTTGCCTCAGCATGGCCCGATGGTCTGGAGAAAGTTGCCGAAAACACTGGCTTCATTAACTTAGCCGAGAAAGTACGGATAATTGTGCCGACTCCCTTAGCTGACTATGGAATTGAGGGTTTGGGGCCAATTGGCACTAGTATTGCTGGACTGGTGGGAGCTGCGGTTTGCTTTGCTGTTGCCTTTGGAATTGCCAAGGTAGTGAAACCGAATAATGCTTAAACTTTCCTTACCGCTACGCTTACAACTGTCTCTAGCGATCGTGGTGGGAGCAGCTTTATTAAAGCATCATGCCTGGTATGGACTAAGTGTATATGGCGCGATCGCACTTTTATGGGCTTGCTTCTTGCGCGTACCAATTCGCCAATTGGGAGGATTACTCGGCACAGAATTGATTTTTTTGTCATTGCTAGCATTGCCCTTGGGATGGGAACGAGCCAGTTTTTTGCTAGTTCGTTC
This sequence comes from Nostoc sp. DedQUE08, assembly GCF_034530895.1. Classification (NCBI taxonomy): domain Bacteria; kingdom Bacillati; phylum Cyanobacteriota; class Cyanophyceae; order Nostocales; family Nostocaceae; genus Nostoc; species Nostoc sp. DedQUE08. The sequence goes on along the minus strand of NZ_JAVRCD010000005.1, from coordinate 152,245 downwards.
GCTGGTTTGTCTGGTGACGATGAATAGTTTTTTGTTAACCTTACCGCCCCACAGTTTCGGCATTGCCCTGAAAACATTACCAGTACCAGCACCTTTAAAGGAAAACTTGTTATTAGCTGGGCAATATATGGAAATTTTGCTCTCAGAAGTAACGCGAATGCGGCGCAGCGCCCAACTACGCGGTTTGAATGGAACTACAGGATGGTTGCGCTATGCCAGTGCAGCCATGATTGGAGCTTTGTATCTCCGCAGTCTAGATCGAGCAGAGCGAGTCTATGCGGCAATGGTAGCTCGTGGTTACAACGGACAATTACCCATAGATTCTACCCTTAGACCAAAAGAACGTTTTGCCTTATTACTAGCTTGGGCGATCGCTGCTAGTGTAACTCTAACTTCTTACAAGATTTAACCCACTCGTTAGTACAGACGCGACTAATCGCGTCTCTCACTAAAACGCGATTAATCGCGTCTCTACTCCCTTACATATTGAGTTTGTAAATTTTGAAATCATTAACTTCTAATCCTCAATTATCAACCGATAATCCCCATGCAGCCGTAGTCGAGGTTAAGAACCTGGTGTATGCATATTCCCACCAGGAGCCAGTATTACAGGAAATATCTTTTACCTTGAACAAAGGCGATCGCGTTGCATTGATGGGAGCAACAGGTTCTGGAAAAAGTACCTTGTTGGAGAACTTAATCGGCTTAAAACAACCGCAATCTGGGAAAATTACCATTAATGGCATTCCCGTAGAACCACAAACTTTACCCCAAGTGCGTCGTCAAATTGGCTTTAGCTTCCAAGATGCCAACGACCAACTATTTATGCCGACTATCTTAGAAGATATTACCTTTGGGCCACGTAACTATGGAATCAAAGCAGCAGAGGCTAGCGATCGCGCTAGGCAGTTATTAGCTAATTTTGGTCTAGAAGCTTACGCCAATCGTTCCGCCCACGAACTTTCTGGTGGACAAAGACGCCTAGCCGCCCTAGCCTCAATTTTAGCCCTAGAACCAACAATTCTAATTTTGGATGAGCCAACTAACGGTCTCGATCCAGCATGGCGTCGTCATTTGGGGCAAGTATTATTAAAGTTACCTGTGCAAGCAATTTTAATTGCTTCCCACGATCTAAATTGGTTAGGCAGAGTCACTCAACGCGCTTTGGTACTGTCTGGTGGTCGTATTCAAATAGACAGCGATATTCAAGCACTGTTACAAGATGGTGCTACTTTAGACCAGTTGGGTTTGCCGATAGATTGGTGATTTGGGCATTGGGCATTGGGCATTGGGCAGGGGAGCAGGCGAGAAATTACAGTAAGTTTTTCCTCCTTGCCCCTCTGCCCAATCCTCTCATTTACCCGTAATATTGGATACTATATTGTGGGTTTTATTGCTGTTGGGGTGTTAATGTCTGTTTTACGTAAATATACTGTTCTTGCTCCTGTGAGCCTAAGTATTGCTTTGTTAGTTGCTAGTTGCAGTGACAATAAAGTTTCTCAGTGTCAGCGACTAATTCGAGTTGTGAATGCTGGAACTTCTCTAATTGATAAAAATAAAGGAACGCAAGTGATAACTAGCATACAGCTATCTAAAGATTTAGACTTTGTAACTAAATCCATTGGAGAACTGAAGCTAACAGATCCGAAGCTGAAAGAATTTCAAAGCAGTTTTGTGAAAATTTTTCAAAATCTTAGTCAAGCGATCGCCAAAGCAGGTAAAGCGCTTGGTGCAACCAAGACAGCACAAGCCTCAGAATCTGGCAGAGAAAAAATCCAAAAGGCTAGAGCCGAAATTGATTCAGCACTGACAACAGCTACAACTCTTGGCAAACAGTCAGATACATTAGTGAATCAGATGAATAAGTATTGTAGCGAGCCAGAATAATCTATCTGGGGCATTGGGCATTGGGCATTGGGCATTGGGCATTGGGCATTGGGCATTTTTGAATTTCCTCCTACTCTCTTGCTCCTCTGCCCCTCTACTCCCCTGCTTTCCCTTGACACTCCGATACAGGGTAACTTTTATCACTTTTTTTCCAAAAAATTTCCTGATATACACCAACTTTATCTGTCAAAAGAAGTATTGGTGCAAGTCAAATGAAATACCAGGAGTGATATGAGTCTACTGATGGCGAGTGTGCTGACAACAGTGCCAATATCTGCGGTAAATTTACCAGAAAAGTCCGTAATTCTGCCAGAAAACCCGGTGCAGCAGTCAACACAGGATAATTTATCTCAAGTTGTCTCACCTGCTGAAATTACACCACCTGAATTCGTGCAACCAGATATAACCACCTCGTCAGCAATAAAAAATAAGTACGAGAATATACTTAGAAAAAGTAGAGACAAAATTCAACTTATCAGTTCACCTAACTTACCTAAATTAAAAGATACTCAACCTGTAACAGAAGTTGTACAGAACCAGGTAAGTACAGAAGAATTTTCCCCATCTTCTCATCCTCCAGACTCAGACAACCCAATGTCTCAAGTTACCTCAGTATCGCAACTCCAAGACGTGCAACCCTCCGACTGGGCTTTTGGTGCTTTGCAGTCTTTAGTAGAACGCTATGGCTGCATTGCGGGATACCCGGATGGGACTTATCTGGGAAATCGCAGTATCAGCCGTTATGAATTTGCGGCTGGTTTAAATGCTTGTTTGGAGAAGATTAACGATGCGATGCCTGCGGTGGTCACTGAGCGCAGCCGAAGTGCGGGCTACGCCTACGCTAACAATAAAATAAATACTGTTAATAATGAAGATTTAATCTTGCTGCAAAGATTGCAAGGCGAATTCAAAGCAGAGTTGCAGCAATTACAGCAGCGTATCGAGGTTGTGGAAAAGCAGACTAGTGAATTACAAGGAAATCGGTTTTCCACAACTACTAGGTTATTTGGTCAAGCAATTTTTAGCGTCCAGGGAACCAATAGCCCCGATGTCGATTTATTTCCGAGAGATGGAGTACCTGAACGCCAGGGAAAAACCAATCTGACTTTCACAAGTAGCGCCCAACTAACCTTAGCAACTTCATTTACAGGGCGAGATTTGCTGTTAACAGGGTTGTCTGCGGGTAATTTGGGTTCTAATGCATCGTTGTTATCTACCAATATGGGGCGGTTGGGATTTGAGTCAAATACAGACAACAATCTAGTTGTTAGTGACTTATCTTATCGATTTCTCGCCTCGCATAACTTGGGAATTGTCGTCGGTACGGCGGGAGTCAATCCAATCAACACCTTTCGCGGTATTAGCCCTTTAGAAGGTTCTAGCGATGGTGCAATTTCTCTATTTGGTCAGCGGAACCCGATTTTAAGTATTGGTAACGGCAGTGGTGGTATAGGCTTTGACTGGCAGATTAGCGATCGCATTAGTTTGCAAGGCGTTTATAGTGCCGAAATACCCAATTTTCCTGGCGACACCAAGCAGGGCGGACTATTTGGTGGTAGATATACTGCTGGCGCTCAGTTAAGTTTAGCACCCACAAATAACATCGATGTCGGCGTACATTATCTTTATTCCCACTCCCCAGATGGCTTATTGGGAGGTGGTATTGGCGATTCGCAACTGATTTCACCTTTTGCAAATCCTACAGCTTTCGATACTCAAGCAATTGGTGCTACCGTTGCTTGGCGAATTAACCCTAACTTACATTTGGGCGGTTGGGGCGGCTTTACTTCTTCCAAGCCATCTAACCTTTCTGGAAGTGTAGAAACTACTAACTGGATGGTGTTCGCGGCTTTTCCTAATTTGTTGCGTCCTGGGAATTTAGGGGGCGTTCTCGTTGGACAACCGCCCAAAATTACTTCCAGTACTTTACCCGACGGCTTCAATTTTCCCAACTTTTCTGATGGGGGGACAGCAGGTGGACGTAGTGACACATCAATTCACGTAGAAGTTTTTTACCGCGCCCAACTGAGCGACAATATCGCCTTGACTCCAGGCTTATTCGTTATTTTCAATCCCGATCACAATGCCGCTAACGATGCATTAATCGTTGGGACATTAAGAGCAAGTTTCCGGTTTTAAGTTTGTACTGATGTAGATGTAATAAAATACGCTGTTCTACTACCGATTAATTCAGTATTAGATGCTTTCATTACCTTATGAGAGCAAGGAAAACTCGTGCGTGTTTTATTTGATACGTGATTAAAGGAGCAAGTTTTTCATGAAATTAAATTCATCAGTTCATTTGGGTTGTTTTCTTGTTAGCAGCAGTTTAGCCGCAGTCTTCATCGGTTTAAGTGGAACAAATGCTTCGGCTCAAATCACAATTCAAAGCACTGGTACATTATCGGGTACTATCCAACTTCCGAGAAATAATCCCAATTTCAATCAAAGCACTACTCGCATTGATACAGACGACACGGGAACTTACTCGCGGAACTTAGGTACTAAGAACAATCCTAATTATGTTCCTATATACAAGTCAGACTATGTGCAGGTACAAACACGCTCTGATGGTAGTCTGCATTATTTTGTTGACTTTAAAGGCATTCCGATTGTCTCCTTTAATGGCGTTCTCACTTCGCCGATTCTCTCTGGCGGTGAGTTGACACCCTATAAATACCAAGGACAATTGGCAGGAACCACATTTCAAGGAGTAGTTCAGGATGAATTTAATCTCACAAAAGCCTTATACACTGGTACTGTCACCGATCCAAACACTGGAAACCAGTATCAGGGCACTTTTGAAGTGAGTGGATATGGAGTGCGATATAGCGATCGCAATGGTAGCGCCACCCCCACAGTCTTTGATTTCAAATCCGATCTCCCAGGTTCGCCAAAGGTGACATCTTTGGAAATGACTAACGCACCCCTGGCAAGAATACAAATCAAAGTACCTGCAACTGCAACTCTCATAACTCCTACACCAACTACTGGTAACGGTAGTAGTACACCCACTCCCCCACCAGTAATTAGCAGTGGTAGCACACCCACTCCCCCGCCAGTAATTAGCAGTGGTAGTACACCCATTCCTCCATCAGTAATCGATGGAAGTGCGATCGCTCCTACACCTGTAGTTAGTGGTGGTAGTGCGATCGCCCCTACACCTGTAGTTAATGGTGGAAACACATTCACTGTTTCGCCAATGGTTGATGGCGGTAACACATTTACTGTTACACCAATAGTTGATAGTGGCGCTTCCTCGACACCTACAACGTACACATCTGGGTCGAATTCACCATCAATTTCTACTACACCTAATATGGAATTGAGTAACGGTAATTCCTTAGAGGTAAATCAAGTAGTTGTCAACCCTGCAACCCTTGTTCAAGCCGCTTGTTCGCAAGATTCTGCCAAGAGTTGTACAATGCCCACTTTACCAAAACAAGCGATCGGCCCTCGTAGTCGAGTGCTACTGCGTTAGTTAGGGACTTTTCAATCAAAAATATCCAACTACTTCTTGTGGGGTGGGCGTCTCGTCCGCCCCTAACCAAAGGCTAACTTGACAAAAATTCTGAATGCTTCTGGAACTCTAGCAGGGCAAAATGAAATCAATATAATAGTTAGCACAGAGGCATACATTGCAATTAAAAAAGCCCACCATCATATATTCGCGGCGTTTTTGTTGCTCAGACTACCTTTCGGTGGTATCTTTTACCCTGATGATTTTCTGGCTATACTAGTAGACTTAAGCCGATTGATTGATAAATTTCATCCTCCAGCATAAAATACACAAAAACTCTAAGTTTTGGACATATATCAGTATGCATTTACCTCTAACTAACACAAAAATATTGTCTGATGTTGGAGAAAATTAATTTTTTTGGAGGCTACAAAAACTTAATCGATAAGGTTAACACTAACACTACAAAGTAAATCTACATCAATCAAACATCTTCCGAGTAAGCACCTATGAAAGAAGAATTGATAGCCAGAGTTGTGCAGGTCTTGCGAATTAATATGAGTTGGATGACTTGGAATTTATTTCTGGCTTTTATACCTTTGGCTTTGAGTGTCTGGCTATTTCGCATGAGGCGCGGCGGCACTTGGCTTTGGTGGCTAGGATTCTTAGTTTTCTATGCTTTCTTACCAAATGCACCATATTTGTTGACCGATGTAATTCACTTGATAGATGATATTCGCACGATTCAATCGGTGTGGATGATTACTTTAGTACTTATTCCTCTGTATTTGCTAGTAATTTTAAGTGGATTTGAAGCTTATGTAATATCGTTAATTAATTGGGGTCACTATTTACATCGTATTGGTAAGAGCCAATGGATTTGGCGCGTTGAGACAATTACACATTTTCTCTGTGCTGTTGGTGTTTATTGGGGGCGATTTTTGCGTTTCAACAGTTGGGATTTTATTACTCAACCCGATGCTGTACTTACCAAAGGAGTAGAAGAAATTCTGGGAAAACAACCCCTGGTGATTATTGCTATCACCTTTGTGGTACTTGCAGGTTTGTACTGGATTATGAAACGAGTAACTTTAGGTCTTAGCCAATCAAATAGCAGAATAGGGATAAACTCAGGACGCACAAACTCTAATACGCCAAACATTTGATCTATGTGGGAATTTTGGCTTTTAATTTTGGGATTTTAATTAGTAATTCCCTTGATGAATATTGCCTATCAAAAGAAAGATGCAATAAAACCCTCCTTGAGGTGAAATAAACTCAGAAACAAATGGTTGAACTTCAACGCCATCACCTGAGAATAACGTCGTATCAGATCGTTAAATATTGATGGTCTGGTCTGATGTATCTAGTCATGTTGATAGGAGGGATATAATATGCAATTAATCTCGAAAGAGGAAATCAAGACATTAATAGAACAGCCAAAAGGAAATTGTGTTTCAATTTATATGCCAACGCACCCAGCCGGGCCAGAAGTGCGACAAGACCCAATTCGCTTTAAAAATTTGGTCAGGGAAGCAGAGGCTCGTTTAATTGATGCGGGTTTGGAACAGGAAGAAGCGATCGCATTGTTGGAAAAATCCCAGGAAATTGATACCCAAGAGTTCTGGGAGCAAATGGGAGAGCAAGGGCTGGCGATTTTTATTTCTGAAAATATTTTTCGTTATTATCCCCTACCAATTGATTTTCAAGAGTTGGTCGTAGTTACAGACCGCTTTCACATCAAGCCACTGCTGCCAATTTTAAATGGCAATGGTCGCTTCTATATCCTGGCTTTGAGCCAACAAGATGTTAGGTTCTTTGAAGGAACACGCTACAGTGTCAAAGAGGTAGAAGTAGAAAATCTCCCTAAAAGTGTAGATGAAGCTCTGCAAAGAGACGATACTGCTAAAGAAGGTCAGTTTCGCATCGCAACATCAAAAGGGGGAACCTCCAATACTTTTTCGCAACCAGGTACGTTTCACGGACAGGGAAGCCCTGACAGGGATAGACGCCAAGAAGACATCCTCCAATTCTTTCAAATTGTCGATCGCGCATTATACGAGAAACTGAAATTGCAAAAAGCGCCTTTGGTGCTGGCTGGGGTAGAATATCTCTTGCCTGTATATAGACAGGCAAATACTTACCAGCATTTGATGGATGAAGCTATCACCGGGAATCCAGAAATTCTCAGCGCCCAAGAGTTACATGACCAAGCTTGGCCGATTGTCGAGGCTGATTTCCAAAAGTCACAGCAAGCAGTTTTGGAGCAATTTCACGAACTGTTTGGTGGTGATACTGGTAAAGCATCTAACAACCTCCAAGAAGTTATCTCAGCGGCTTATTACCAACGCGTGGATTCATTACTAGTTGCAGTTGGTCAGCAACAGTGGGGTTTATTCGATCCAACCTCAGAAACGGTTTATTTGCACCCAGAAAAAGAAGCTGGTGATGAGGATTTGTTGGATTTTGTTGCTGCTCATACCTTATTAAATGGCGGCACGGTTTACGCTGTTCCCTTTGAAGAGATTCCGTATAGCACAGCCGTTGCGGCAATTTACCGATATTGACATTTTGATGGTGTTGTATAAAGTTGAATGTGCTATATACAACACCAACGATGATTACTATTCGCTCCTTTATCAGTCAATCTCTAATCGGTTTAGCTGTTTTAAGTGCAACGGCTATATTTACCCAGACGGCAATAGCAGAAACAATAACTGGGCAATCAGGCAATGTGCGGGCAGAAATATCTTACGAAAAACCAGAGGAATATCAGTATAAAAATATCCGGTTGAAAATTATCCGGGCGGGTAAAACTGTTTTGGATCAAAAACTGCCGCAAGAAGATGAATATGACAGACCTGTGGGGAATATATCTGGACAAGAAAACAACTTACCAGTGCGAGACTTGGACGGTAACAAAGAACCAGAAATAATTGCCGATTTCTTTACAGGTGGAGCGCACTGTTGTACTTATTCATTGATTTATCGTTACGACAGCAAATCTCAAAAGTATATTAAGATTCGTCATGAATGGGGCAATGGTGGCTATCAACTCAAAGATTTAGACAAAGATGGATTACCAGAGTTTGACAGTCGAGACGATCGCTTTGCCTATGCTTTTACAGCTTATGCTGCTTCTGCCTACCCTCTGCAAATTTGGCGTTATCGCCAAGGTAAAATGGTCGATGTGACTCGTAGCTATCCCAAATTAATCTTCAATCATGCCTCAGAGCTATGGCAAACTTATATCCAGGCACAGCAACAAGGCGATGATGGCAAGGGCTTTTTAGCAGCTTATCTGGCAGATAAATATCTGCTGGGTCAAGGACAGGATGGTTGGAAGCAAGTGCAACAAGCTTATAAAAAAAGCGATCGCACCAAATTCTTTGCCGATTTACGAAAGTTTTTGCGCGAAACTGCCTACATCAAATAAATTAGCAGTGAGCAATTAATTCCTAACTCCTAACTCCTAATTAATTAAGTTTTCGGCGTGCTGCTGCTAAAATTAGACGTTGTTCAGCACGAGCGATCGCTTGATATGTTCGCTCGACTGCTTCCGGTTCAACGGAAATGGAAGTAATACCCCATTCCACTAACTTATCGATGATTTCTGGATAGAGGGCTGGTGCTTGACCGCAGATTGAACAAGGGATACCAGCACTTTGAGCCATTTGGATCAGTTGAGCGATCGCACTCATAACTGCTGGATGACGTTCATTAAATACTTTTGCTAGCTGTCCTTGTTCTCGATCCACTCCTAGCAATAATTGGGTCAAGTCATTTGTACCAATAGAAATTCCGGCCACACCTGCTTTTACATATTCTGGTAATAAAAACAAGACACTTGGCACTTCTGCCATCATCCACAATTGAAACTGCGCCACTTCGGTTAAAAAAGCTTGCTCAACTTTGCGACGGCAAAAAATAAATTCTTCTACAGTCCGCACAAAAGGCAACAGCAGGTTTACATTGGTGTAACCAGCTTGTTGTACGCTTGCCAAAGCTTTCAATTCTAGGTCAAAGACTGCGGGATTTCGTAAATAGCTAAAGGTGCCGCGTTCACCTAACATCGATTGTGGCGAAGATTCTAAACTATCACTCAATGATGGTAAATCCTGCGCTCGCCAATCTAAAGAACGATAAAAAACTGGTCTTGGGGCAAAGGCACGAGCAAATTGCATAATCTGCTCAGACCATAGCTCTAACAATTCTGCCTGACGCCCGCTTAAAATCCAACTATTAGGATGTTGCCCGTTCAATATATTTAGTACCATCAATTCGGAACGTAACAATCCCACTCCATCCACAGGCAAATTTTGCACTTGTTCTATTAAAGCGGACTGACTCAAGTTAACCAGCAATTGGGTAGCAATCATAGGTAGATGAGACGTAACAGCAGAATGAGGCGCTTTCGAGTTGGGGCGATCGGAGGTAAGAAGATTTTCTTCTTTTCCTTTGTCCATCTCTTCCTTTGAGTCTGCTTTGATGCGATAAATTTCTCCTCTGTCGCCATCAAGCAGCAATCGTTCGCCAGTTTGGATTAAAGTTGTGGCAGATGTTGCGTTTACTACTGCTGTGATACCTAATTCTCTAGCTAGAATTGCCGCGTGACTGGTTAATCCCCCTTGTTCAGTGATAATACCACCAACTTGTTGCAATAATGGCAACCAATCAGGTGTAATCGTTGGAACTACTAAAATTACTCCCTTCGGTAGTTGTTCGGGTTTCTGTTGCGAATTAATAATTACTAGGGCAGTGGCTACAACCCGTCCTCCGGCTGCTGCTAGTCCCCGAATCAAGTGTGAGTGGGGAATCATAGATTGCGAAGTATTAACTTGTGTGATGTAGAGCTTACCAGATGTAGTTTGCCCAGCGAGAGTCCATTTAATGGTAAAAGTTTTACCTAGTTCACTTACCAGTTGAGTTCCCAGAGTAATTATTTGTTGTAAGTATTCTTCTTGTAAAGAGTACTGTTTTTGTTGGGCTTGTGGAATTAAATAAGTAATCAGACAGGTGCGATCTGGTGTTAACCCTGAGTTCGGCACGAGCCGCAAAAAAATTTTAGATGCTGCATCATCAACACCATAAGCCAGCATTTTATTGCCCAGTTGTTGCTCAAGTACAGCCCCAGTTTCTGGTTGAATGTAGTAAATATCTGGCTGTATTTCGCCAAGAGCGATCGCAATTCCTAATCCCAAAGTAGCTTCAATTTCCCATCCAGAGGCATTGGTTGTGAGCGAGCCACTGGCGATCGCATTTTCAACAGGTTGCACCAAAACTGCGAGATTAATTTGTTGCAGATTAATTCCTGAGTGCTGCCAATATAATAGACTCCGGGCCCGAAATATTTGACTCCAGGTTCGTTTTAGAGCCAAAGCGATCGCTTCCGGTTCGCACTGGCAAAATACTGACTCCAGTAAACCCGATATATTGTTGTTTATACCTGGAGTAGCAGTTGATACTGTCAAAGAAGGTCGAAGAATTAAACAGCTAGTTTGCCATTCTCTAGCTGCTTGGAAAATTGTACTCACCCACTCCTGGGTTACAGTCGCAGTTAGAATTTCTTGGCGCAAGCGACTAGCCACCTGCTGAAGTTGCCGCCAATTAGTGACATCCAGGTGTAGCGAAGAATAGGGTAAGTCAGCTATTAATGATTCTGAACTATTGAGATTTTCGAGAAATTGCCGCAAAATTTCTGCCGAAACTACAAAACCAGGCATCACCGGATAGCCACGCTGGATAATTTTGCTCAAGTAAAAGGCTTTGTCACCTACTTTGGCACGGTCTTGTAGTTTAATTTGATCTAGCCAGTAGAGTTTATTCACTCAATTTGTTAGTTGTCTATTTGTAGCCACAGCCATTTCTTTTTGGTATGTTATCAGGTTAATCCACTGACTTCTGAATAAAAAGTACTCAGGACTTACAGCAGTTTTCTTTTGGATAAATTACAAAGTTACGGGTTTTGAAGCAGGATAGAGGAGAATTCAGAATTAAGGAGTTAGAAGTAAAACAGGCTTGATAGCTGGCTTTGAGACGAATCGTTGTGTACTTCAGTAATTTGAAATACGCTGTATAGCTGATTTGCTCTACTTATACATACCCTTATCATATTTAATTGTTGAGTGTATGGGTTAATCTAACAATTTAAGGTATAATTCTCTAGCTAAGTCATTTTAAATAGCCAAAAAACTATTTAATAAACTTAAAATTCATCTAGTTTGCCCAAATTACGATCGTTGCCACAATCTAATAATGCAAATCTCCATTCATTGACCAGAACAATATCTTATTGAAAAATAATCCTAATAATGGAAAATATTAATTCTCAGTTTCAAAACCATTACTGAATTGATAGAATCCAAATATGAGATAGGTTATTGCACTATACCCATTGGATTAAACTCCATTAATAAAACATTAGAATAGTTTTGGACTTTTTTAGAAAAATATTACAATTTAACTTAGAATATAAAATTCTCCATATCAGACTAAACATTGTCAAACACTTACTACCTTGCAACTGATGATTGGCTGAATATCAGCTTCCGGCTATGTATAGCATTGCTTATTGGAGCAATCATCGGCTTAGAACGTCAAATTAGACGCAAACCAGCTGGTTTAAGAACTCATATACTGGTGAGTTTAGGTTCAGCCTTATTTACTTTAATAATCATGCAAACAGGAGGACTGCAATCTAGTCCTGATGCACTTAGCCGTGTGATTCAAGGGATTGCAGCTGGTGTAGGATTTCTCGGTGCTGGAGAAATTGTGCGTCAATCTTCCCAAGAGTCACAGCAACTTGAAATTCACGGACTCACCTCAGCAGCGGCTATTTGGGTTTCTTCTGCATTGGGAATTACTGCTGGCTGTGGTTTGTGGCAGTTAGGATTAATCGGCGCTATGCTGACTTTTTTAGTTCTCAACGTTTTTAAAAGGTTTGAAAAACGAAATCAATAATTAGCTATCTATTATTTTTAATAAAAAATATGCTTAAGAAATATAGAGTTATTGAGCTTCCTAATTTACCTTTATCTGAAAATATGAATAAGGGAATACCAGATAATCATACGAATTACAAATTACTATAAATATGATTTTTATAATTATTGATGTTGCATTATTTCTCCTGCCTTCACAAGAAGGATTTGTGAAGATTTCAACCATTGGGAATCAAAAGAACCCAAATGAGTAGTAGTAATCAAGGTTTGAAAGCGGTCTTGAATGGCATCAAGCAATTGATTTTGGCGGGATAAATCTAGTTCGGCAAGAACATCATCTAGTAATAGTAATGGTGGCTCTTTGACGACTTCTTCAATTAATTGTAATTCGGCTAATTTTAAAGCTAAAACCAGCGTTCGTTGCTGACCTTGAGAACCGTATTGACGAGCGGGTGTCTGGTTAATCGTTAATTCTATTTCATCTCGATGGGGGCCGACAAGAGTCGTGCCTTGGTGCATTTCAGCTACAGATCGCTGCTGAATTTTTGCTAAAAAAGCTTGCTGCACTTCTTCTGGTTGGTTATCCTCTAAAGGAATATTCGGCACGTACTTGATTTGGAGAACTTCTGTACTGCCGCTGATACTGCCGTGCCAGGTGGTAGCAATGGGGGCTAATCTTTGGATAGCGCGATCGCGTCGTCTAATTACCCTAGTTCCTGTAGTAGCTAACTGTGCATCCCACAGCGCTAGTTCTGATTGTAAAGATGTTGCATCCAACGTCTCTACATGGCGTTTTAAAAACGCATTGCGCTGGCGTAACACATGGTTATACTGCTGCAAAATGTGAGCATAAACTGGTTCGAGTTGAATTAATAGTGTATCTAACCAGTTGCGGCGACCTTCCGGGCCGCCGCGTACTAAGTCTAAATCCAAACTGGAAAATTGGACTGCATTGAGAACGCCAAGAAAATCCATTTGACGGCGGATAGATTCGCCATTGAGAGCAACGCTACGGCGACCATTGCGGCGCAAGGTCAAGGTCAGGTCGCTAACACCTGTTTGTCGCTCAAGGGTGGCATTAATTTGGGCTATGGCTTCTCCTTCTTGAACTAAATCGCGATCGCGGGTGATTCGGTGCGATCGCAATGTCGCCAGCAACTCCACCGCCTCCAACAAATTCGACTTTCCCTGAGCGTTATTACCTACCAAAATTGTTTTGGCAGCAGTAAACTCAACCTTTTGGTCTTGATAATTGCGAAATTGTCGGAGGTTTAGAGTTTTTAGGTACATAAGTTCAATTTTGGATTTTAAATTTTAGATTTTGGATTGAAGATAAATCTAAAATCTAAAATCTAAAATCTAAAATTTCTTTTTCAAACGGCCTTCTTGCCCATAATCCGCAAGAATATCTTCTCCGCTTCAATCCACACGAACATTAAGGCGCTGAAGCCAATACAAACCCCCAATTCTTGCATATTCAGGTAATGAGTACCAAAGAAATCTCGCAGGGGTGGGACATAAACTAGCATCAACTGCAAAATCGTGGTGACGATAACAGCCGCTAGTACAAAGATATTTGAGAAGGGATTCATCTCAATGGTCAGTCGGTTGTTGGAGCGAATGGCGATCGCATGACCCATTTGGGCAATACACAAGCTGGTAAATACCATTGTTTTCCAAGTATCGCGATCGCCTTGATAGCCTGGGGCATGACTATGTTGATAAGCCCACCACATTAAGGCAATGCTGATAATGGCAAAGATGATGCCAATGCGAATCATATAAGAACCCAATCCCCTAGCGAAAATACTTTCACGGGGACTAAAAGGCGGACGTTGCATCACATCCGGTTCTGGAGGTTCCACAGCTAATGCTAAGGCTGGCAAACCATCTGTCACCAAGTTCATCCACAAAATTTGTAAGGGAGTTAGGGGAACGCCTCCCAAGCCGATTAAGGGGGCGGCTGCAATTGTGAGAACTTCACCAATGTTACTGCCCAAGATGTATTTAATAAAGCGGCGGATGTTGGTATAAACAACTCTACCTTCCTTGGTGGCGCTGACAATGGTAGCGAAGTTATCATCAAGTAATACCATGTCACTCGCTTCTTTACTGACATCAGTGCCAGTAATACCCATTGCAATACCGATGTCGGCTTGTTTGAGGGCTGGGGCATCGTTGACACCATCACCTGTCATCGCTACAAATCGACCCCGGCGTTGCAGTGCTTGGACAATTCGCAGTTTGTGTTCAGGGGAAACTCTGGCATAGATACTTACCAAGTCAACGTTTTGCTCTAATTCCTGGTCAGTCATCCGTTGCAATTCTTGACCTGTAAGTACCCTATCGCCTTCTTGGGCAATTCCTAAATCGGTGGCGATCGCTCTTGCTGTTAATTGGTGGTCGCCAGTAATCATCACTGGGCGAATACCTGCTTCTCGACACTCTTGCACGGCTGCTCTGACTTCTGGGCGTGGCGCATCTAGCATTCCCACCAATCCCAGCCATACTAAGCCTTGTTCGGATGTCTCGTCTGAACCTGACGGTGGAATCTCTAACAAAGGTTTGTAGGCAAAACCTAGCACTCGGAGACCTTTGCTCGCCATCAGGTCATTTTCTGCCAAAATTTTCTGGCGTTGTGCTTCGGTTACAGTACCCGTGTCATTACCCAAATGAATCTGAGTGCAACGTGCCAAGATTAATTCTGGAGAACCTTTGGTAAACATTAAATAAGGTTCTGATTGGAGAAAACCGGCGATCGCTGGGTCAACACCTCTCGAAAATGCTTCACCTGTGGCGACTCTCTCCACCTGAGCGATCGCGCTCATCCGCTTTCGTTCTGAGGAAAAGGGAAACTCCGCTACGCGAGGTAACTTACTGTTCCACTGGTCTTTTTCAATTCCCGCTTTTCCCGCCAGGGTGAGTAATGCCCCCTCTGTCGGATCTCCCAAAATTGCCCATTCACCTTGTTCTTTTTGCAATACGGAGTCATTACAAATAGCACAGGCGACTGATAACGCGGAAATTTCTGGAGATTCCTCTAAGGAAATTTTTTGACCGTTTAACTGGAAGTCCCCTGTGGGAGCATAACCTTCGCCGGTGACGCGAAAAGTTTTGTTATTGGTGGAAATCGATTGCACCACCATTTTATTTTGAGTCAGGGTGCCAGTTTTATCAGAACAGATGGTAGTTACAGAACCCAACGTTTCCACTGCCGGCAATTTGCGAATCAAGGCATTTTGGCGTACCATTCGTTGGGTTCCCAGTGCCAAGGTGACGGTAATTACAGCTGGTAAACCTTCTGGCACTACAGCAACCGCCATACTCAAGGAAACTTCCAAGAGTTCTTGAATATTTTTAAAACCTCCGTCCCTGAATACACCGCCAACGACGACGATCGCCACCAGAATTAAAGAACCTGTAACTAGGACATTACCCAGTTGAGTCATCCGCTGCTGTAAAGGCGTGGGTTCACTTTCCACCGCCTGCAACATGGTGGCAATTTTGCCTAGTTCTGTAGTCATGCCGGTGTTAGTCACCAGAACCTTGGCACGTCCTTGGACTACTTCAGTTCCTTGATACACGACATTGAGGCGATCGCCTAATGATGTTTCCTCCGGCAATTTTAGTGATGCCTGTTTATTCACCGCCTCGGCTTCACCAGTCAATGCCGACTCACGCACTTGTAAATTAGACTGTTCGATCAAGCGTCCATCTGCGGCTATCTGCATCCCAGCTTCCAGCAGCATGACATCCCCTGGAACTAGTTCCTTGGCTGCTATCTCCACCAGTCTGGTGTCACGGATGACGCGCACTAAGGGAGAGGTCATTTTTTTCAAGGCTGCCAAGGCTTTTTCAGCGCGGCTTTCTTGGACGTAGCCAAGTATGCCATTGAGGATAACAATTGCTAAGATAGCGATCGTATCTTTAAATGGCACTTCACCAGGCTTCAAACTGCCCGATCGCAAAGCCATTAGGTCTAAAAACCCAGAAATCAAAGCCACGCCAATCAGCATCAACAACATAATGTTCTTGAACTGATCCAGCAGAATTTCCCAAGCACTACGGCCCGCAGTTTCTTCAAGTTCGTTGGGGCCGTATTTTTGCAATCTCTGTTGAGTTTCTTGGGGTGTTAAGCCGCTGTCTGCATTACTATCAAGCAGGTCTAGCGCTTTATCAACTTCTAAACTATGCCAAACGGCGGCACCTTCAGGCAGAGAATTAGCAGACATCGTGTAGGTCACAGCAAATGGTTACAAAATTCGATCATAATTTAGTGATGGCAGGAATTCCATCTTTTAAAGTTACATTAAGGCGATCGCCCAGTTGTATGAGTGTATCTGTAATTCTTAATATTTGTAAATTCCTCCTATTTTCAGATAGTATTATTTCTCACGAAAGAGTTTTTCGGAACACATTGTACCGATAATTATTAGTACCTCGCTGTAAACGTGGCGATCGAGAACCATTAATTGATGTACTTGGGTTCGAGCAACGCCCATTGTGGGTAGTCTTTTAACTCAGCACTCTTCATCCGCCCCAATCGGGGGAACCATTGCTCGACTGGGATTTTTCCATCTCAAGCAATTGGTGTTACCACGCTAAAACCGTTGAGTCATGTTTCCTCCCCTACCTAAAGGTGAGGGTTTTTTACACTTACCATAAGGTTTTATGAGTTTTGCACTCCCCACTTTGACCGTTAGCCAGATGTTTGGGCAAAGAACAATTCGGCCGCTTACTGCTGCTACCCTGTGTGGCATTACTTTCATTAAAGATAGACTGATTGCCATTGACAGTATTAAAGGGCATCTACTAGAAATCGATCCCACCTCTGACAACAGCAAAATTCTCAATCCCCATCAAGTTGAAGAATTTACCGATGTCACTGGTCTAGCGGTGTGGGACGATACGCTGTGGGTAAGCCGAGAAAATAGTGTTTATTTGTGCAAGCTGAATGCTTTGGATCTGGAACATTTTGTAACATTGCCTTATGCAGCTGATGGCGTTGCTGTTTGGGAAACAACAGTTTATGTAAGTTGCCAAAGGCTGGGCTACATTCTGGTTTTTGACCGCCAAACCCGAAAAGAGATTACTAAATTTTATGCCCCTGGAGTTGGGATAGAGAATTTGGCAGTCAACCAAGAAATGCTATGGATTTGCGATCGCACCGAACAATCAGTTTACGCGATGGACAGAGCCACAGGAGAGTTGCAATTCAGCGTTTTGACACCCTTTGAATGTCCTACAGGCATAGCGCTCCATAAAAATGACGAAACAGGCAAAGAAAGTATTTACGTCGCCTACGCCTCAGAGGAGCCTTATATCCGGGATAACCCCAATGCCGATCCGAGTCATGAGCTAACATTCCGCGATCGCACTTTTATTCACCCTTTGTATTATCATTACGATCCAGATAAGCGTTACGCCCTCTCTAATGGCTATCTGATTGAAATGTCTTATGCTGAGGAAATTGCACCCTTAGACGAGGTTTATTTACCCGATGTCGAATGGCGCATCGCCTTACCATCCGAAACTGAGCGTCAAAAGGTCAAACACGTTGAAGCCATTGGTATACCCTTCACCGAAGAAGTAGTACAGGGGCAACGCGTAGCAGTCTTTAAATTTGATTCTCTTGCCCCAGGAGAACGGCATATATTTGGCTGGAAAGCACTTTTGGAAGTTCGCGGCATTAAGTATCGTATTACACCCAGAGATGTAGAGAATATACCTAAATTATCTTCAGAATTAGAAACACGCTACCTAGTGGACGACGACGATTTAGCAATGGATACTACAATTGTTCGCCGTGCCGCCAGAGAAGCGATTGGTTCTGAAACCAATGTGCTGCGCAAAATGCACAGCATCCGCAACTACGTTTATGATGAGTTATCCTACGGTATTAAACCTTACATTGACACGCCAGATACAGTTTTAGAGCGGGGTGTTGGTTCTTGTGGTGAATATGTCGGCGTTTTACTTGCTTTATCCCGTTTAAATGGCATTCCCTGCCGCACCGTAGGCAGGTATAAATGTCCTCCCCATAGTGACTTCGTAGGAGTACCGCTACAACCTGATTTTAATCATGTTTGGCTAGAATTCTACGTCCCCAATTTTGGTTGGTTGCCAATGGAATCAAATCCTGATGATATCGGTGAAGGTGGCCCTTATCCAACGCGATTTTTTATGGGCTTATGCTGGTATCACATTGAAATTGGCAAAGGCATCACCTTTGAAACTGTGACAAGCAAAGGTGAACGGCTAACCAAAGAAGATATCCCCATTGGCGATTTAGCGATTAATCATATCCGGTTCACAATTCTTAAAGAATTACCGGACTTTTGAATTCGAGAAAGACTACGAGAAAGTGAGTAGGGTGTGTTATGCCGTAGGCTAACGCACCTTAAAACTCTCTGTTTAACCGCAAATTTCGTCTACTTCTAAACTCTTATTCCTATTCAAGTATTCTTCAAACAATTCAAAAAATTTCTGTAGTGCCTCATGCTCGTCTACAGAATAGAAAAGAATTATTTTAGACCATGACTGACCTGAGTTAATTCCATATTTTTCTTCAATCCATGATTGAAAACCTTCAAATTCTTTTTCTGGCTCAGTTGGAGGTACGCCAACTTCTCTTCGAGCCAGACTATATCCTCGCAGAAGCATATCAAGTCTAGTAATTGAATTTCTGCCTAAAAACATTCCTGGTCTTTTCTTTATATTACTTGGAATCTCCTTGTAAATATCAAACCGAGGAAACCTCATATCCTCACTAAGCCTTGAAATGCCTTCAATTTCTTTAATTTTTGAATTATTTTTCTGCTTTAAGAACTGCTCAAATTCTTCAAAAAATCTATTAAAAGCCGCTCGTTCACTTCCACAGCAAGAGAGAATTATCCCAGCCCAAGACCGACTCACATTAGTTTTTGCTCTTTCTTGTATCCACTCTTGAAACCCTTCCATTCCACAAGAGCCTATTGTAGTAAATCCTAGTTCAATTAGACTATCTATATACCCATTTAAGAATGAATCAAGACAAGTAATTGATGGCTTGTCTATGTACATAACTGGATTTTCTTTAATCTTTTGGAGAAGTGTAGAAAGCTCATTCATGCCAGCAACCTCTAATTTGATGAAGATTTAGTAATTGAATAACCACATCGTGCTCTTATTAAGGTCAATCTTTCCTATTTTGAAGGGATGAATTATCTGGTAGTATATCAGCACGAACCACATCGCTAATCCATTCTCCCTCAATATTATTGTTAGAGTAATTTGCATAATCATCCCATGTCATGGTGTCGCCAGTTGAGTATTCATAAACAACTCCGCGAGTTTGATTATTACCATCTCCATCATTTAAATGAATCCAGGTTACATAATCACCAGATGGAGGATAACCACCACCAAATTCAATACCTGGAGGTTGAGCTAAACTTCTAATTGCCCCTGGCGCAGGTCGCCAACTCCGAAAGTGATGAGTTACAAATTTGTCAGGAGAACCAGACTTTCTGTAATGTACTGTTTGATGAAATTTGTAATTATAAAGAACTGAAGATTGACCTTGTGGGCCACAAACTAAATTAAGTGGATAAAAAGAACAATATCTCTCCTGAGCTTTATTTGGAACCTGCTCATTTTGAGTTTTTGTTGTGCTAATTGTAGCCTTAGCAGTAGGAGCTAATTCTGAGCCAGCAGCAGCACATTCAGGTTGAACAGCACAAGCGTCTAGAGACGACAGCAATGCATAAACAGGTTGAGATAAAATCCCTTTAAAAATGATAAGTAAAAGAAATGTCAAAATTCCTACTAATCTAAATACGGATTTATTTGTGGTTAATCGCACTAATCCTAACTCCTTACAACCAAAGATAAAAATCGATGTATTTGACATCTAGGTTGTCTGATAGGAGAAGAAAATCAGTCCAGTAAAAATACGAGTATTTATTAAAGTTTTTTGCAAATGGAATCAAGGTAAATAAACTAATTAGCTATTAACTCTTACACTTCTTAAACTAGGTAATGGATATGATTGATGCTGCTTAAAATCAGCAAACTCACAGATAGAGTTAAATGGGCAAAAGCGACAGTGAGAACCAGGATTAGGAGGGAATATTTTACTAAAATTAGTTGTTTCTTCCTGATATTTTTGCAAATCGTGCTGGTGCTTGTGGGCAATATTCGCTAACTCAAATTTTAAGGATTCTAATTCACTACTATTAATACTAATTAACTCTGACTTTTTACATATTTCTAAATTATAAAATGATGCAACAGCTTCTTGCCCAGGGTAAAGATAACGAGCAGCTAATAAGTAAACTAATGCCTGTCGTTTGTCAAAAGCGGACTTACCAGTTTTGAAATCCAAAATATGTATAGTGCTATCAGATTCAATAAAAACGCAGTCCATAGCCGCGTATAAGCGAAAGCAATAATCTTCTTGTTCAACTACTATCGGTTTCGGAAAGCCTTCATCACCCGGTGTTAATTGGATAATATCTTTATCCAAAAGCAACGGCGAATCGTGATATTTTTGCAAAATTTGCAGTACGCGTTGCTGGACTTGAACGCTTGAGTTGCCTAATTTAAGTAGCTGGGCAACTCTTTCTACACCATCTGCTTGCTTCAACAGATGCCTGTGATGATGAAACTCATAAACGCCTTTTTGAGCCAGTATGCCAATACGCTGGGGCGCAGTGGCTTGCGTTAAAAGCGCCTTGACTTGTGGTTCGTGTTGCCGTGCTTTGATAAACCCCCGTCTCATCTGGCAATGCCAGCGTTCTTGCCCAGTCGCTGGGGCAACTAGAGACCAAAGGTGATAACTGGCAAAAGGTCGATCGGGGGTTGACATTGCTCAGAAACAGTGAGAGAAAATACGGTGGGAGAAGTTTAAGCTAAGGCTTGCTTAGAAAAGAACTTCGGAGGATACTTGCTGCTACACACGCTTTGCGGGAAGCTTTTATAGTACTGATAATGTACCGGAGCAAGTGGCAAAAATGTCTAGCAAGATAAAATTTGGTACCGATGGATGGCGAGGGATTATTGCCGATGACTTTACTTTCCCCAATGTGAGAAAAGTAACAAGGGCAATCGCCACTTACTTAGAAACAGCCTATACAAAAGATAGACCAGTACTTATTGCCTACGATACTCGCTTTTTAGCTGACCAGTTTGCCCAAACAGCGGCTCAAGTATTAGCAGACTTGGGTTGGACTGTAAAAATTACCGATCGGGATTGCCCCACACCAGTAATTGCCTACAATGCCCGTCACCTAAATTCCGCTGGGGCGTTAATGTTTACTGCTAGCCATAATCCAGCACCTTACTGTGGAATTAAATATATACCCGATTATGCTGGGCCTGCCACTCCAGAGATTACTGATACTATTGTGGCAAATATAGAAGGTGCATCGGATGAGTTGCCTGGGAGCAACCCATCAGGTTCAATTTCCATTTTCGATCCGAAACCTGATTACCTACAATTTATCTACACTCTACTTGATGTAGAAAAGATCAAAAGCGCTAATTTAAAGGTAAAGTACGATGCTTTGTATTCTACCTCTCGCGGCTATTTAGATGAAGTTTTGCAACATAGTGGCGTTCAATTAGAAAGTTTCCACGATTGGAGAGATGTTTTATTTGGCGGTGGAATGCCTGAACCCAAAGGAGAACAATTAGTTGAGTTAGTGGAAGCAGTAGTTCGAGATCGAGCTGATTTGGGCTTGGCAACGGATGGAGATAGCGATCGCTTTGGTATCGTTGATGAACAAGGAAACGTCCTTACTCCGAATACTGTGCTGCTGCTTTTAGCACGTCATTTAATCAAAAACAAAGGTAAAACGGGCGCTATAGTCCGTACTGTCGCGACAACCCACTTGCTGGATAATTTCGCTGCTAAAAATGGGCTGCAAATTTACGAAACAGCAGTTGGTTTTAAATATATCGGCGAAAAAATGCGCGAAACTGCGGTGTTAATCGGTGGAGAGGAATCAGGTGGTTTGAGTGTTATTGGGCATATTCCCGAAAAAGACGGGGTATTAGCCGATATGCTGGTGGCAGAAGCGATCGCCTATGAAGGCAAACCGCTCAGTCAACTTGTTAAAGAAGCGATCGCTGAAGCCGATGGCCCACTTTACAACAACCGCCTAGACTTGCACCTCACAGAGGCACACAAAATCGCCGTCATCGATTCCTTTACTAAAAATCCACCTACAGAAGTAGCTGGCATTAAAGTCAAGGAAGTGGGGCGTAAAGACGGTATTAAGCTGTATTTAGAAGAAGGTAGCTGGGTTTTACTGCGTCCTTCCGGTACAGAACCACTAGTACGCGTCTACCTAGAAACCAACACTCCCGAAAAACTCACCCAAATCGCCCAAGAGTTAGAGAGTGCCATTGCTAAACTAGAGGCAGTAGCAGTTTAATTTGTCAGAGTTAGGAATTAAAAGTTAAGAGTTATGAATTAGGAGTTAAGAGTTGTAAATTAACAATTCTTAACTCCTCATTTTTAATTTCGAGCAAAATATAACTCCTAACTTCTCATTTAGATCAAAGTATGAAAATCGCGCCTTTTTTGACATCTCTAGTTGTAGCGGTTTGGGTAATTGCGATCGCAATTATTTCAGTCCAAAATGCCACACCTGTATCGTTAAAATTCTTAACATTCCAATCGATTCAGATACCAATGGGTTTAGTGCTAGCTTTTAGTGCCGTTGTCGGGTTAATTGGTATGGCACTGCTGCAACCTTTGTGGGGACTTGCTGGTATTAGGCAGGGTAATTCTCGATTGGAAGACGATGCGGAATTTTTTGTTGACGATGAAGATTTTTGAGGTTTGAAGCTTAGTGCAGTACCAAAACATTATTACAATCGAACCAGGAAAACGAGGTGGTAAGCCTTGTATTCGAGGAATGCGAATTACTGTATACGATGTTTTATCTTATCTTGCCTCTGGGATGACCTACGAGGAAGTGCTTGATGACTTTCCTTATTTGACACAAGAGGATATTTTGGCTTGCCTAAGCTATGCAACCGATCGATAACGGCTATGAGTGCAACTTATAAAGCAGATTTTAACTTGTGGATTGAACAGACAGCCCAACTATTGCGATCGCATCACTGGCATGAGGTTGATGTAGAACATCTGATTGAAGAGGTTGAAGGCTTGGGCAAAAGTGAACGGCGGAGTATTGCCAGTCAACTAACTCGCTTACTTTTGCATCTGCTGAAGTGGCAATATCAACCCCAGCGTCGCTCAGATAGTTGGCTCGATTCTATCACTGATTCTCGTACCCAAATTGAGTTAGCGATAGAAGATAGTCCTAGTCTTAAAAGCTATCCTACAGAGCAACTTGAGGAAAGTTATCAAAGGGCACGTCGCCAAGCAGCCAAGCAAACGGGGATAGTTGTATCCGTGTTTCCAGAAGAGTGCCCATATTCTTTAGAGTTAGTGTTGGATGAAGACTGGCTACCGGAAGCAAGCGATAATATTTGATAACTTTATTTGTAACTGTGTAGGTAGTGGCGATCGCTATGTATGAAATAATAAGCCCTGTAAACCTCACACTATATGAAAAAAGCCTGCGTTGTCAGGCTTTTTTATAAACTTGTGGCAGAGCGATCGCACTCAGCCAGACACTAAAATATTATTCGCAATCTTGTAGAGATGATTGGCGATGAAAATTAAAGCAATAGACAGGCTTGGATATCTTCGAGATCGAGATCGGGAAAATCCTCTAAAATCTCAGAAACACTGACATTCTCAGCCAGCATTTCTAAAATATCACTCACACGAATCCTCATGCCTCGAATACAAGGACGACCACCACACTGACCAGGAGTTTGAGTAATGCGAGTCAACAAATCAACCCTTGAGTTCATGCAAGTATTTTAATATTGGGTACTTTTATTTAACTCTAATTCTGCGATCGCAATTATTCCAGCCTAGCATCTGGGTGTAGCAAAAGGGCAATCGCAATTATCCCAAGTTCACATAACAGCACTTAAGTTGAGCAGTTTTGGGTTAGTTGTAGCTTCAGGTAATCAATGAAGTCCAGAATTTCTGTATCAGTAAGTTGTAGGCGCGATCGCTTGCCATATTTCTGGTGCAAATAATCCCTTCCCTGCTGTGGAGTCCAATTTAGTTGGGCTAAATATGTGTCAGTTTTAGCTATAAAAACATCACGGGATTCAACTGTTTTTATATTGTCACTTTCTTGTGATTGAGATTGATTTTTATCTTGATTGAAATTGTGAATTTTATTAATTTTTAAACTTACTCTTTGTCCTAAAGCTTGCCAATCTAATTCCTTATGTCCATCCCAACTAACACCTATAGAGCGATAATTTACTGGATCGTAAATATTACAGAATACTACTTTTTTATCTCCAGGACTAACGGTAATAGTAAGTGGATGACGCAGTTGTTCAAAAGTAAGAATATCTAAAGACAGCAATAAACCTTTACAAAAATAGGTGTCACTTCCTGAGCGGATAATATAAGGTTTATCTGCCAAAACATTTAAATCTGTTCTGATAACTTCTCCAAATGTATTTTCAACCTTTTTATTAACTTCTATCCCTGTAATTACCCCAGTCAAGGCTCTTTCATAAATTGGGATGCGTTTTTCATCTTCAGCAAGCATATACCAACAGTGATCGGATTCTTTGCTGACAAAGACATATTGAGGTTTTGGGACTGCTCCAAATCCTAATTTAACTTCCATATTTTGATGTAGGTTTTGGTAAATATATTTATTGAGGCAATCAGCTTTTACGATTTGTACCGTCAAGCAATGAGTTACTTTATAGATATAATTCCCTAGCCAGGAAGCTAATTAACATTAAGACAGCAAAAATTACAAAATCTGGTGAATCTATAACAAAGTTTCTGGATCGACGCCAAGTGCATTCAACCTTTCAATTAACATTTTCACTTTTTGCTCTGCTTCCACCCGTCGCTGTTCTTCAAAAGCTGTGCGTTCTTCCGCTTCCCTAATGCGTTCTTCTGGTGTCAGCAATCTTTGCCCTTCTTCGTCATACCAGTACAACCACTCCCGTACTATACCTTGATAAATTCCCCGTTCTCGCCCAATTGCTAAACCAATTTCTGGTAGCCAAACGGGATTTCCTGACATTAAGATATATTCCCCATCGACTAAGCAATACACTTCCAAAGGCGACTTTTTACGCCGCAGGGGACTATACACAACGTAATACAAAATTCCTAAATCTTTGGCATAAAATTCTTTCTTGATGTTATATTCTTCTCGATATATTTGAGAAACAACTTCTAGCGCTAAAATTGGCAGTTGCTTTTCTTCCCACAGCACATAACTTAGGCGTAAATCTTCATCAACGAAGCGTTTAACTCCTAAGCTGAGAAACCCATCAGGGACAATAGCTGGTTTATCTGGGTGATAATAAATACCCATATCAACACCAAAAAACCAATCCCAGCGATCGCACCAAACCAAAGCTAGTGTCGTTTTCAGCAAGCCGGGAATTAAATTTTGGAGTTCATTATCCACAGCAGTATCATCTGAATCGGGTAGTTCTTCGGAAGATGGCAAACAATGCAGTGGATTGTAGTTTAACATGAGCGGTTTTGCCAAATCTGATTCTAGGTAGATTGTACGTAATCTATTGATGTGTAATGTGCGATCGCAGCACAATAAAGAAAAACCATTTTTAGCGTAGACATCACCTGATGTTGCTTTTCTCAGTAGCAAAATACTTATAAGTGTAAAATCTTTACATCAAACTCGTGGTTTTTCGGTACTGATTCTCAGAGTGTCTAACTGACAATAGCAAAAAAGGGCGAAACTTTGTTCAACTAGAACATTCCAGAAGTCGCAGAGTATGCAATTTCATGGTGAATTTGGTAGCTGGGCTGATTACCTATATCTACCAGGAGAAAAAGTCTTCTCTCAACCTTGACTCAGAAAACGTGGCGTAGTTGGAAATTAGCTAATTTTCAGCCCAATTTTTGAGTTGTACCCAAGTATCAAATATGTCACCACAGATCCATTCACGAGTTTTAATCAAAAACTTCCTAAC
The DNA here is from genome assembly GCF_034530895.1 of Nostoc sp. DedQUE08. Lineage (NCBI taxonomy): Bacteria > Bacillati > Cyanobacteriota > Cyanophyceae > Nostocales > Nostocaceae > Nostoc > Nostoc sp. DedQUE08. The sequence goes on along the minus strand of NZ_JAVRCD010000005.1, from coordinate 125,905 downwards.
GGTTTTTTTGCCATTGTCAGCTTTAGTTGGGGTTGTTATTGGGACTATCTATTATCAACAGGTACAAATCGAGCAAGTTCTGCTCAAAACAAATGAACTCCGTAAGGTAGATTTACAAACTAAAGTAATCAGTGGAGACTTTCACTCGGTTGTTTCAGATTTGATGGTTATCTCTAAACAAAACGAGCTAGAAAGAATTTTAGACGGAGTGGATGGGCAACGACAGGCACTTTCTCAAGAATTCTTATTATTTTCTGGATATAAAAAACTCTACGACCAAATTCGCTTTTTGGATCGATCGGGTAAAGAAATTGTCAGAGTCAACTTTAACCAGGGTGAACCAGCGATTGTCCCCGAAGAAAAATTGCAAGTTCAAGCCAAACGCTACTGGTTTAATGACACTTTGCGGCTGAATCAAGGACAAGTATTTGTCTCTCCCCTTGACCTCAACATCGAACGAGGTCAGGTTGAACAACCCTTGAAGCCAATGATCCGCTTTGGCACTCCCGTTTTTGATCGCCGTGGGCAGAAACGAGGCATTGTGGTGTTAAATTATTTCGGCGCAAAACTGCTGGACAATTTTGATCGAGCTTTCACTAGCACCTCTAGCCAGGGAATGCTACTGAATGCCGATGGCTACTGGTTAAAAGGAGCGAAGCCTGAAGATGAATGGGGATTTATGTTTCCCGATTGCAAAAACTGCACTTTTGGCAGAGCTTTTCCCCAAGCATGGCAGCAGATTTCTCAACAAGAATCGGGACAATTCCAAACTGCTGAGGGAATGTTCACTTTTACCACAGTTTACCCACTTGTCGAAGGGCAAAAGTCTAGTACGGGAGCAGGACAAGCTTTTGCGCCAAGCCAAAATCAAATCGATCCTAAATCCTATCACTGGAAAATTGTCTCGCGGGTATCGCCAGAGACGTTGACAACCAAATCAAACCGATTTTTGAATCAATTGCTACTACTATATGCTGGGTTAGTAGGATTAATTGGCATTGGTTCTTGGCTACTAGCAAGAGCTAGTGTCAATCGTAATATTGTCCAGCTAGAGTTAAGGCAATCTGAAGTTGAATTGCGAAAGCTAGTTGAACGGGAGAAAATTCTTAAAACTCGTCTATCTAGTCAAATTCGCAACTCGCTGGATCTAAATACAATTTTGAGTACAGTAGTAGTTGAAGTTCGGGAACTGCTCCAAATCGATCGATGCCAATTTTTTTGGTGTCATCAAGAAGATGAATCTACTAGCTTGGAACTGAGTCAGCAAGCTTGCGCTCCCGATTTAACAGAACCTTTAGGCTGTTCTCCTATCCAGAATGTGGAAGCCATAAGTGAGGCTGTTATGCAAGGGAATTTGCTTTGCTTTGATGACATTGCGACAGATTCATGGCTTGATTTCAAGAGTCGGAATTTACTTGTGACATTGGGTTTTAAGTCTCTACTAACAGTTTCAGTTCAAACTCAGTCGGGTCACTTGGGTGTGATTGTCTGCGAACATAGTAGAGAGCTTCGCCCCTGGAGTGATGATGAGGTAGAAATTATTCGAGGCGTGGCTGACCAGTTAGCGATCGCTATTGACCAAGCCCAATTATATAATCAAAGCCGCGCTGCTACTGCTGCTGCCACTATTCAGGCAGAACAACTCAACCAAGTTTTGCACAATCTCAAAGAAACCCAAGCCCAACTGATTCAGACCGAAAAAATGTCGAGTTTAGGTCAATTAGTGGCTGGAGTTGCTCACGAAATCAATAACCCAGTTAACTTTATCTACGGCAATTTGACCCATGTAAGTGAATATACACTGGGTTTGTTGGAACTAGTAGAACTTTATCAACAGTCTAATGCTCATTCAACACCTGAAGTACAAGCTCATATCGAAGCGATCGACCTTGACTTTATGGTTGAGGATCTACCTAAAATACTAATTTCAATGAAAATGGGAGCTAATCGCATTCGTGAAATAGTTCTATCCTTGCGGAATTTTTCTCGACTTGACGAAGCAGATATGAAGCCTGTCAACATTCACGAAGGTATTGATAGCACACTACTGATTTTACAAAATCGCTTCAAACAAACGTCTGGAAATGCCGGAATTGAAATAGTCAAGGAATATGGTGATATTCCCTTAGTAGAATGCTATGCCGGACAATTAAATCAGGTATTTATGAATCTGATTGGTAATGCCATTGATGCCCTGGATAGTTATAACAGTAAGCGAACTCTGGAGGATATAGAAACTAAACCCAGCCAAATTGTAATTCGTACTCAGTTACGCAACTTAGATCGGATAGCTGTAAAAATTGCAGATAATGGCCCTGGCATGACCGAAGCAGTTAAGCAACGATTATTTGACCCTTTCTTTACTACAAAAGCCGCAGGTAAAGGTACCGGATTAGGATTAGCAATTAGCGCTCAGATAGTCACAGAAAAACACAACGGAGCTATTTGGTGTATTTCCGAACCTGGACAGGGAGCAGAATTTTGGGTTGAGATTCCGATTAAGCACAGTTCTAAACTAGCAACTGCAAGTACTCCTAGTCTATCCATAATTTGAAAAATGACATGACTAATATGAGCGATGTCTACGACGGGTTGCGCCTACGCGGTGATTTTGATAGCCCTTGGAAAGAAATTATAGAAGCTTATTTTCCCCAAGCAATGCATTTCTTTTTTCCAGAAACTTCTGCATTAATTGATTGGGAACGTCCCTATGAATTTTTAGATAAAGAATTCAACAAATAGCTCGTGAAGCTGAACAGGGTAAGAGATATGCCGATCAATTAGTCAAAGTTTGGCAAACCCAAGGGGAAGAACTATGGTTATTAATCCATGTGGAAATTCAGGGACAAAAAGAAGATAACTTTGCCAAGCGGATGTTTACCTACAACTTTCGCATATTTGACCGCTTCGATCGGCCAGCAATAAGCCTTGCTATTCTTTGCGATCCAAACCGCGAATGGCGACCAAGCAATTACAGCTACAATTATCCCAATACTCGCTTAACTTTTGAATTTGGTAGTATTAAACTTTTGGATTACGAAAACCGTTTTCATGAGTTAGAAAATAGCGACAATCCATTTGCAACTGTCGTCATGGCGCATTTGAAAACGCAGCAGACGCGCTCATCACCCGAACAACGCAAAATATGGAAGTTTAGTTTAATTCGTAGGCTATATGATTTGGGCTTAGGAGAGCAGGATATTCGCAATCTGTATCGATTTATCGATTGGGTTATGATATTACCAAAGGCATTGGAAAATCAGTTTTGGGAAGAGTTTAAACAATTTGAGCAGGAGCGAACTATGAGATATGTAACTACAGGCGAGCGCATCGGCTACGAGCGCGGAAAACAAGAAGGTGAACAACAGCTTATTTTAAGGTTAGTACAAAGACGAGTGGGAGAATTATCACCACAATTACAAGAGCGCATCAAATCTCTTTCTTTAAATCAATTAGAAACCCTTGGCGAAGCTTTGTTGGATTTTACTGCTATGGAAGATTTGCTTAACTGGTTGCAAACAAATCAATCAGCTTAAAATCTATTTTTATGAGAGTTGTAAAAAATACATTTCATTATTTAGCAATACAAAGTTTTTTTAACTCAGTTCGATGGGTTATTTTTTATTTTACCGAATCGAACATTTCGAGTTAGTAACAAAAAGGGCAGGTACAAAACCCGCCCTAAAAGTAATCAATATTTAAACTAAACTAGCGATCGCAACTTAATTACCAATTTGAGGCGCACTCAAAGAAACCTTTAGTGCATCGTCTTTTTGCTGTGCTAATGTCGGCACGGAATCACGCAATCTTGCCGTCAGTTGTACAGTTGTAGCGTCATACATCTGAGTCAGCAATTTTGGATAGAAACCAATACCAATAATTGGAATTAACAAACAAGCAATGATAAAAACTTCGCGGGGTTCGGCATCTATCAAAGCTTGATGAGAAACTAATTCCTCGTTCTCTTTACCGTAGAAAATTTCTCGCAACATCGACAGCAGATAAATCGGAGTTAAAATTACTCCCACTGCCATCAAGAACACCACGATAACTTTGAAAGTAGAGCTATAAGCATCGCTAGTAGCAAAGCCTACAAATACCATTAATTCTGCCACGAAACCGCTCATCCCTGGCAGTGCTAAAGAAGCCATCGAACAGGTAGTGAACATGGCGAAAATCTTCGGCATTCTCTTCGCAACACCGCCCATTTCATCCAACATCAGGGTGTGTGTGCGATCGTAAGTTGCGCCAACCAGGAAGAACAAACTCGCCCCAATTAACCCGTGAGAAACCATTTGTAATACTGCCCCACTCAATCCCAAATCGGTGAAGGAGGCAATACCAATCATCACAAAGCCCATGTGGGAAATTGAGGAGTAGGCAATTTTTCGCTTCAGGTTGCGCTGGGCAAAGGATGTTAAAGCAGCGTAGATGATATTAACTACCCCCAAAACCACGAACACTGGTGCAAAATAAGCGTGGGCATCGGGGAGCATTTGGGCATTCATCCGAACTAAGGCGTAGCCGCCCATTTTCAAAAGAATACCTGCCAATAACATGTGTACGGGCGCTGTTGCTTCACCGTGGGCATCAGGTAGCCAAGTGTGCAAGGGAATAATCGGCAACTTGACGGCGTAGGCAATCAGGAAGCCAGCATAGACGGCAAGTTGGAAATTGAGGGCGAAGTCTTTTAAGGCGAGCGATCGCATGTCAAATGTCACCGTATCGCCGTAAAATCCCATTGTCAGGGCAGATAGCAAAATAAACAGCGAACCGCCTGCGGTGTATAAAATAAATTTAGTCGCTGCATACTGCCGTCTTTTGCCTCCCCAAATCGACAGCAGAAAGTATATCGGTACTAGTTCCAGTTCCCACACCAGGAAAAATAACAGCATATCCTGGACAGCGAACACGGCAATCTGACCGCCATACATCGCCAACATCAAGAAGTAAAATAGCTTCGGCTTGAAGGTGACAGGCCAAGCTGCTAAAATCGCCAGCGTGGTAATGAATCCAGTCAAAATAATTAGGGGCATGGATAAGCCATCTGCCCCTACTGACCAATTCAAATCTAGTTGGGGTACCCAGGCGTAACTCTCGACCAACTGCAAATCTGGATTGGAGAAATCATACCCAGTATAAAAAGCATAAACAATTAATGCAAAATCGATCAGCCCTACGATGAGGGAGTACCAGCGCACTGTTTTGCCTTCTTTATCCGGGATGATGGGAATCAGTAGTGAAGCGGCTATCGGCAACAGAATAATCGTCGTCAGCCACGGAAAATTAGCTGTATTCATCACAATTCGTCTGCTATCAAAATCATGTTTGGCAAAAAGTCACTAGTTATTAAGTAACAGCTTTTTGAGGATTTCGTCTTCCTCGTTAGGTTGATTTAATTAAATTGGCAATCCCCTATTTTTTCTCTTGGGAGTCTTTTTTGACAGTTGCGGGTGCGGGATGTGTGTTGTGATACTCCCTGTCAAGTCAAAAATTTACCCTAAAAAAGTTGGTAAATTAGAATTTTAGAGGTGCGATCGCCTAGTCCAATCTATCGCTAAAAATACACGATGGTGTTTGGCGGTTGTTGAAAAAAGCGATTTGGTACAAAAAAGCATCAAAGGAGAAATAACCATAATGATAATGGCACAAATTAAAAGTCAAATTCGTTATCTCACTAACGTAGATGGAGAAACAACAGATGTACTCGTCCCTATAGAACTTTGGCAACAGCTTATAAGTTCCATAAATTCTGATAACGGCAGTGGTTTAGCTTGGATTGATGAACAAGAGCCAAAAGCACAAATATTAGCCGATTTGCAAGAGTCCGTGCGACAAGCAGCTGTAGGACAAACTTTCCCAGTTTCAGAGCTTTGGGACGATATCGAAGCCTAGATTTATGGCAGAAGTTCGCTTTACATCTCCCTTCAAACGCCGTCTCAAAACTCTGACTAAACGCTATCGGCAAATTCAAGTTGACATTGAACCCATTATCGATCAGCTACAGGCTGGAAATTTTATCGGCGATCAAATCTCTGGGATAGACTTGACCGTTTTTAAAGTTCGAGCAAAAAACAGTGATATCCCGACAGGTAAAAGTGGTGGATATCGGGTGATTTATCAAGTTGTCTCACCTGAATGCGTCTTACTTCTACTCATTTATGCAAAATCGGATCAGGCGGATGTGAGCTTAGAAGAGATTGAAGATGCAATTAAAAAGACATAAAAAATCATATTCTGGGAGCATTTCGTTTATGTTACAACAGTGTGATCACCAGATACTTAGCATCTCAAAGACATGGCACTCAAAAAAGTTAGTCATTCTCACACCTCTGCCGAAACACCTGAAGCACTTTTCCGAGATATTAAAAATAAAAAATCCCAAGGTTTGATTTCTCACCAAGCTGACATACTTAGAAAATACTGTCAGCCAGAAACTCTTAATCTACCAGATGTTGCTTTACAACTTCCAACAGGTAGTGGTAAGACAGGAGTCGGGCTTTTGATTGCAGAATGGCGGCGTTGCCGTTTTAATGAAAAAGTAGTCTATCTATGCCCTACTGTTCAGCTTGTGAATCAGGTTGTTGAGCAATCATCAACTATTTTTGGGATAAAAGCAAATGCTTTTACAGGTAGACAGGCTGAATATTCCCCTACTATCAAAGCTGAGTATACTAATGCAGAAACTATTGCTGTCACTACTTATAGTGGTTTATTTAACGCAAATCCTTTCTTTAATAACGCCGACATAATAATTCTTGATGATGCCCATGCTGCCGAAAATTATATAGCAAAATATTGGTCTCTTTCAATTGAGCGCAATAATCCCAAACACAGCACTCTTTTTAAAGTTTTAGTTGCGGTTATGGGTAAGATTGTTCTCGATCCAAACTACTCTAGGTTGATGTCTAACTCTTCTCCTGATTTAGGAGATCTCCAATGGGTTCAAAAGATACCTACTCCGTCCATGTATGAAAGACTTGAAGAAATAACTACAATACTAGATACACATATCAATGATATAAAGGATTTAAAGTATTCTTGGTCTGTTATCAAAAATCACTTATTTTCATGCCATATATACAGCAGCTATAACTTTATATTAATTCGTCCTATTTTACCACCTACTCGTACTCATCAACCATTTTCTACTCCTAAACAACGCATATATATGTCTGCTACATTAGGAGAAGGAGGAGAATTAGAAAGACTTGCAGGTACAGAAAAAATAGTTCGTTTACCAGTTCCAGATGGATGGGATCAACAGGGCATTGGTCGTCGCTTTTTCTTTTTTCCAGAAAGATCACTTAATGAAGAAGCTGCACTCAAGCTAGCTATAGATATGATCAAAGAAACACCAAGAACACTCGTCCTTGTCCCAGATGATCCTACTGAAAATAAACTTGCAACACAGATATCTACAGCAACTAGTTATAAAATATTCAATGCTAGGGAAATCGAGAAGTCAAAGCAAACTTTTATATCTGAATCAAAAGCAGTAGCTATAGTTGCAAACCGATATGATGGGATTGATTTGGGAGGTGATGAATGTCGTCTATTAATAGTAAAAGGAATGCAAAAAGCAACAAATCTACAAGAAAAATTTCTTGTGACGCGAATGCCAGCAAATATTCTTTTTAATGATCGTGTATTAACTAGAATTGTTCAGGCAGTTGGTCGTTGTACAAGAGCAGATAACGATTATTCCGCAGTAGTAGTGCTTGGAGAAGAATTGAATAGTTTTTTAGTAGATAAGAATAAAAGAAAGTTTTTACATCCAGAAATTCAAGCTGAGATAGAGTATGGAATTGAGCAATCTAAAGATATTAAATCATCAGAATTTATTGAGAATTTGCAAATTTTTATAACACATAAAGAAGAATGGAATGGAGCAGAGAAGGATATTATAGATTTGAGAGAGAAATTAGAACAATCTCAACTTCCAGGTATAGAAAAATTACAGGCATCTGTTGCTCATGAAGTTAGATATCAAAACGCACTTTGGAGTGGCAATTTTGAACAGGCAGTTCAAGAATGTAGTTCTGTATTAAGTTCGCTTAGTGGAGATGATGTTAAAGGATATAGAGCCTTTTGGTACTACCTTGCTGGAAGTGCAGCCTGGATAGCGGCAAAACGTGGTGTAGCTTCTATGGAAGGAGTAGCACGGAATTTCTTTAAGCGTGCTGCTTCTACTACTGAAGGAGTTAGTTGGCTGTATCAACTCTCTAGGTTGAATTTAGAAGAAAATCAAGAAAATCAAGCTGATAAATTGAGACTGACTTCTGTAATTGAAGCACTAGAATCACAATTGTCACTATATGGCAATTTCAACGAGAAAAAGTTTGAAGCAGAGGTAAAAGCAATTCTTGAGAATCTCCAGAGAGTGAAAGATACTCAGGAAGACTCCAAAGCCTTTGAAAATGGGCATGAAAGATTAGGGCGTTTATTGGGTTATGAAGCTCGAAATTCAAACGGAGATGCTGATCCAGATCCGTGGTGGATTGCTTATGATGACTTTTGTATTGTATTTGAAGACCATTCAACCGATAATCATGGAAATTCATTAGGAGCAAACAAAGTTAAACAAGCAACTTTACACCCTAACTGGATTAAACAGAATATTTCATCACTTCGCCAAGATTCAGAAATCATACCTGTTGTGGTTACACCTTGTAAAAGTATTACAAATGGTGCAAAGCCTCATACACAAGATTTGTGTTATTGGAATCAGCAGGATTTTCAAACCTGGGCTGAAAAAGCAATTACTGTAGTACATGAGCTAAAACGTAGTTTTCCTGGTGAAGCTAACTTGGAATGGAGAAAACGTGCTATGCAAGCTTATCAAGATAATGGTCTTGACCCAGCATCCTTAGCAAAAAATTTACGCGATCATAAATTAGCTAATCTCCCAATTATTGGATAGTTAAGAAGTAGGGGTGGACGATCGCCCACCCCGATTAAAATTAGGTAACACCAAAGACAATCACTAAGCCCAAAACCGCCCCAAACACAATCAAGGCATAGAATTGAGCGCGACCGTTTTCTAGGTACTTCAGACCTTCACCGCTAACAAGGGTGAAAAAGCCTGTGAGGTTAACAGCACCATCTACAACGCGGAAGTCAACTTCCATAACTTGTCTGGCTACGCGACGCAAGCCGAGGACAAAAACCCGATGGTAAATGTCATCAAAGTACCACTTGTTGAGGGATAACTCGTAAAGTGGTTGGATTTTAGCAGCGATCGCAGCCGGATCAATTTTACGGCTCAAATACATCAGCGAAGCCAGGGTAATCGCAATCAAAGAAATTCCGACTGAGGCACCCGCCATGATGTAGAATTCCGTCGGATTGAACTCGCCAGCCTTTTCTATAACTTCAGAGAGAGTTTCGCTAGGAGGAAAGATAAACTCTTCAAAATAATTGGCGTAGGGAGTTCCCACCAAACCAATCAAAATCGAAGGCACAGCCAACAGTGCCAACGGCAGCGTCATTGTCCACGGCGATTCGTGGGGAGAGTCGCTGTGATGCCCGTGGGAGTCATGGGAATCATGATGCTGACTAGTTGCCGCCAATTCTCCTTTTTTCATTGCCCCAGGCCCAAAATTCGGGACTGGTTCTTCTGACTCTAATTCCAGGACAATTGTCGACGCAGCTTTTTTAAGTTTTTCCTTGATTTTCTCGTCAGTACCCCGGAATTTGCCTTCAAATGTCGAGAAATACATTCTAAACATGTAAAAAGCAGTAATCCCGGCAGTTAGCCAGCCGATAAACCAGAGGAGTGGGTTAGCCTCAAAAGCCTTCCCTAAAATTTCATCTTTTGACCAGAAACCAGCAAAGGGTGGAATACCAGAAATTGCCAAGCAACCAATCAAAAAGGTAGTTGCCGTGATCGGCATATACTTCCGCAGTCCACCCATCAAGCGCATATCTTGCGCTAAGGCGGGGTCGTGTCCAACGACACCTTCCATACCGTGAATTACTGAACCTGAACCCAAGAACAGCATCGCTTTGAAATAGGCGTGGGTCATCAGGTGGAATAGTCCAGCACTGTAGGAACCTATTCCCATTGCCATCACCATGTAACCAAGTTGGGAAATGGTGGAATAAGCCAAGCCCTTTTTGATGTCGTTTTGGGTAATGGCAATGGTTGCCCCCAAAAACGCCGTAAACGCCCCAGTAAAGGCAATGACATTCATTGCGGCTGGAACGTCTTCAAATACTGGGTACATCCGGGCAATCAGGAAAACACCAGCCGCCACCATTGTTGCCGCGTGAATCAAGGCAGAAATGGGGGTGGGGCCTTCCATCGCATCTGGTAGCCAGACGTGGAGGGGGAATTGGGCTGATTTTGCAACTGGGCCTAAGAAAACTAAAATCGCAAACAGGACAGCGAGAAAATTGCTGATAGAACCTGATTCGACAAGTTGGGCGAGGCGATCGCCCATGATATTAAAATCAAAGCTCCCTGTTGCCCAGAACAGCCCCAAAATGCCGAGTAATAGACCAAAGTCGCCCACGCGGTTGGTTACAAACGCTTTTTGTGCGGCATCTGCTGCTGACTTGCGATCGAACCAAAAGCCGACCAGCAAATAAGAACACATCCCGACCAGTTCCCAGAATATGTAAATCTGTACTAGGTTGGGGCTGACCACCAGACCTAACATTGAAGAGCCAAACAAACTGAGATAGGCGTAAAACCTTACGTAACCGGGATCGTGAGCCATGTAGCCATCGGTGTAAACCATGACTAACAACGCTACCGTTGTTACAATCACCAGCATTAGGGCTGTCAGGTGGTCAATAGTGTAGCCCATGCTCAGGTGGAAATTACCTGCCGCCGCCCACTCAAAGGTGCGAATATAAGACGGGTGTCCTTGAATTTGACTCCATAACAAGGCAAGCGACAGCCCCATAGCTGCTCCCATCATGGAGATAATCACCACAGCGTTAAGCTGGCGGAGGCGGTTTGTCACCTGATTCAACGAGATTAACCCTAGACCGACCAGCATTGCCCCAAGAAGAGGGAACACCGGAATCAGCCAGGCATACTGATAGATTACTTCCATCACTGACGCCTACTTTTAAAATTCTTGATTAGCGTGTCGAAACTGTTAATAATTGTGACTACACCCTTTAGGATAAAATAACCCACCCAAGACTGATTGGGTGGGGTATTAAGCATGGTTTTAGATTTGGTCATTGGTCATTGGTCATTGGTCATTAGTCATTGGTCATTGGTCATTAGCCCTATGCCCTATGCCCTATGCCCTATGCCCTATGCCCTATGCCCCATACCCAATATCCATCAGGCCGATCGGCATTCTAAGTCCACTGTTTTTGAACTTTTGTAGATTTTGGGGTAATTGCTGTAGCTGGCTTTAATCTCTTCTAAAGCTAGACGTAAATCTTCTTTGCCGCGAAAGCATTCCAAGCGATGGCGAATAGTGCCATTTTCAATCAATAGTAAAGTGGGTAGTGATTTTAGCCTATAGGTAGTAGACAATTTAAAATTTTGATCGGCGTTAACCCCAACTAATTTAATTTCATCGCCGCACTGGGACTGAAATTGCAACAACAGCGGGTGGATAACTCGACACAAGCCACACCAAGGTGCTTCAAAGTTAACTAAAACAGGAATAGGAGATTCTAAAACTTCTTGAGTAAATGTCCGCTCACTAACCGACAACACCATGACGCCTCTTGGATTATAAGGTTTTTATATCAAACTAGCTATCAGTACTGAATTGAGTAGTGCTGAGTTCCGAGTTCTGGTTGCTGAGTAGAAGTCCATAACAAAAAGTTAGGGGATTGAATGAGGAACTCGTTTCTTTTTTTTTAGAGTAAAGCGGGGATTGGGATTACTTGCCAAGCAATGAATACTAAGTTGCTTGCTTTTACTCAGAACTCAGGACTCAGCACTGCTTCAGTGGAGGATTGGCAAGTCACTAACTGCCGATCGATGCTTTCAGTACAGAAATTTCAGGACACAGAATCATTGGCAAAAATTGAGCGCGTTAATGTGTCTCTGACAGAAAAGCGACCTTAGAAGTCGCGTTGGCTTTTTTGGATGTTAAACTCCTGATTGCCGTGACCGCCTGGGGATTTGATTGAATCTGCCACTTTCTTTCAAAGAAAGGCAACTGACCAACGACTACCAATAATAAAATCTCAAGCTGACTGAACGCACCCCCACTGTTAGATATTTGAATTTATCCTACATTGATTTGGAGCAATTGATCAGCTTGATAAGGTGAAATTTCCATCTCTTTCTGATTTTATGCTGACACTGGGGATCGTCTAAAGTTACCATCCTATACTACTCGTTGCTTCCAATAACAGAGGGTGTGACCACCAAAGCAAAGCTATAAAAATGGCAACTCCCAAATATGCAGGGCGGAGAAATTCCTGCCATTTGAGAGATTGACGCCCGTCGATAATTGCTTTAAAGGGAATAATTGAAGTCCGCTGTTTGGCAATTTCAAAAGCTTCTCCATAACGATCGCTCAGGCGGCGATCCCCGTGCCAAACCCCAAACAAGTGATGCAATATCAATCCAATGGAAGTCACAAGGGTAAAAGTAGTACCCAGCCAGAGAGTGTGGGCAACACACCAAATTATTTGTCCTACCATCTGGGGATGACGGGTAATCCGAATAATTCCTGTTTCGTAGAGATGAACTTGGGGCTTTTGAATAGCAGCAATTTCTAGTAGATTGAAGGTAGCAGGATATAAAAACAAAAACGAGATTGCTGATAGCAGCCAAACAAATTCTCGCACTCCTGGCACCGCTTGTACCTGCCAAATTTGCAAACCATCATAACGGTGCCCAAAAAAGTAAATAATTAATATCACAGCCAACGGTAGGCTGACTAATGCAAAGAGAATGCGATAAAACCTTGGGCCAATATATTTTTCTGCCCAAGGGCGTAAAGCAGCGCCTCCACTGTGAGCGATCGCAAAAACTATTTGTAACCCCAGTATGACAAAATGACTGGGTGTCAACCAAGAAATCAGCAGCATATACACAGGTGAAGTAATTTAAAGAAAACTGAATTCAGTACAACCAATACCACAAAGTATTCAAAAGGGGACTTTAGTCAAGATGTTGTGCTACTGTCTTTTTCGAGTCAATCCTTCAAGTTTAATATGCAACAAATCGTGTCCAACTGATTGCTGCCAAACCGGATTTATTACGTGCATCTGCTCCTTTAAAAGTTTGTGGGTTGAGCCTTATGTCTGACCTTCCTTTCACTTTAGATCAGTTACGTATCCTGAAAGCGATCGCCCAAGAAGGAAGCTTCAAGCGTGCCGCTGATAGTCTTTACGTCTCCCAGCCTGCCGTTAGTTTACAAGTCCAAAATCTCGAACGGCAACTCGATGTCCCCTTATTCGATCGTGGAGGACGACGTGCCCAATTAACCGAAGCTGGGCATCTACTCTTAAATTACGGTGAAAAAATCCTCAGTCTCTGTCAGGAAACCTGCCGCGCGATCGAGGATTTACAAAATCTCCAAGGTGGTACTTTAATTGTCGGTGCTTCTCAAACCACTGGCACTTATCTTTTGCCCAGAATGATCGGTATGTTCCGACAAAAATATCCAGATGTGGCAGTGCAATTACACGTCCACTCAACTAGGCGAACTGCTTGGAGTGTTGCTAACGGACAAGTCGATCTGGCAATTATCGGTGGTGAAATTCCTGGTGAACTGTCAGAATCTTTAGAAGTGATTCCTTACGCTGAGGATGAACTAGCGCTAATTTTACCTGTCTTTCATCCTTTTACCAAACTTGAAAAAATCCAGAAAGAAGACCTATATAAATTACAATTTATTGCTTTAGATTCCCAATCAACTATCCGCAAAGTAATTGACCAAGTGCTAGCACGCTGTGAAATCGATACCAGACGTTTTAAAGTTGAAATGGAATTGAATTCCATTGAAGCGATTAAAAATGCTGTGCAATCTGGTCTAGGGGCTGCCTTTGTTTCAACTAGTGCGATCGCTAAAGAGTTACAAATGGGCGTTTTGCATCGTACTCCCATTGAAGGCGTTGTCGTCAAACGGACGCTGTGGCTGATTTGTAATCCCAATCGCTATAGATCAAAGGCCGCAGAAGCCTTTAGTCAAGAAATTTTGCCCCAGTTTGCTAACCCAGGATGGAATCAAGATGTGTTAAAATTAACACAAAAAAGTCTAGTGTTAACTACATTGGAGGTAGCAACACCCACCTCATTAGGTGAAGACTAAAATCTAGTAATTAGTCCTTTGTCATTTGTCCTTTGTCCTTTGTTCTTTGTAAATACGAATGACCTTTCGGGTGACGCTCGTGCCTCGCTAGCGCTGCGAAGACAGCCAGTAGCTCATGGGAAAACTCTCTATGTACCCGTCGCTGGCTCACCAATGACCAATGACCAATGACCAATGACCAATAGACCAATGACCAATGACTAATGACTAATCACGAAAATGGAAGTTTACTGCACTCGTTTGCGTTGTCCACGCCCACAAAACTATTTTGCCGATTTAGATGATGTTACGACACTGAAAACAACCCAGCAAAAGTATTGCACTACCTGTGGTATGCCATTGATGCTAGATGGTCGATACGTGCCAACTAAACTGCTGGGAAGAGGCGGGTTTGGAGCAGCATTTTTGGCACGCGATCGCCGAATACCAGGAATGCGTCAATGCGTGGTTAAACAGTTTCAACCATCGGGAAATTTAACTTTAAATCAACTGCAACAAGCACAGTTGATGTTTGAGAGAGAGGCAGAAGTTTTAGCACAACTTGGTAACGATCACGAGCAAATACCTGATTTATTTGCTTTCTTTCCAGTGATAGTTAATAGTTTGCAACCAGGACAGCAAGACCAATTTTTTTACTTGGTGCAAGAATACATTGATGGGCAAAACTTAGAGGAAGAATTAGTTCAACAAGGCAAATTTTCTGAACAGCAAGTGTTGGAGGTGCTGCAAGAAATTCTGAAGGTACTAAAGTTTGTCCATCATAGAGGCATTATCCACAGAGATATTAAACCCTCTAACATCATGCGCCGTCGCGATGGTAGACTTTTTTTACTAGATTTTGGCGCAGTTAAGCAAGTAACAAATGTTGCACTGGGTTCTGCCGCTTCTTCCACAGGAATTTATTCGATGGGATTTGCACCACCTGAGCAGATGGCTGGGGGTCAAGTATTCCCATCTACAGATTTATACGCATTAGCTGTAACTCTTATTACCTTGTTGACAAATCAGGAAGCAGTTAAACTATTTGATGCCTATAGCAACCAGTGGAAATGGCGATCGCAAGTGACTGTCAGCCCTCGCCTTGCTGACATATTAGACAAAATGCTGCTACCTGCTGCTAATCAGCGTTTCCAGTCAGCCCAGGAGGTTATAGATGCACTTAACTCACAGGTGGTTCAAGCCCCTACACAAATTAATTCGCCCTCTGTAACACTTCCGCCACAACCGTCAAAAGGTTCTAATCCCGTCGTTCCCCGCCGTCCGCCAACTCAACCAACATTTTCCACATTGGAATTATTGGGTGGGGCGGCATTTAGTGGATTTCAGGGTGCATTGATCGCGATCGCTCTCTTCAGTCTAGTAAAATCACCAATAGTTACTTTGACTACTTCTGCCCTGATTTTAGGTATACTAATTTTTGCCCAAACCAGGCGGTGGATTGAAAAGTTCGATTTATTAATTATTCCCACAATTACTTTTGCAATTATTTTTTTTGTCCCCTTTTTACGGGGAGGTCTTGACGTGCCGTCAGTGGTGATTTTAGCAGTTGGAGCAGGCTTAGTAGCTATTTCATTTACAGCCGTATTTCGACTTATTTATAAATTATTATCTCTCTTACTTTAAAAAACTTCTGGTGCTAACAGCTACATAAATGTCTCAGAAAAACGAAACGCTTAGTCTTTTTTTAGCCGTTATCATCACTATTGGTTTAATCTTTGGTGGTCTATGGTTTCTTATGGAACGGTGGGCGCAATTAACTGGAACTGTTCCTAAAACTTCCGGGAATGGTAACACAGGTAATCCCATAAACCAGTTTGCCAACAACAGATGTAACGTCCCAAACCTCCCAGAAGGGATATTCAACTATGGTGGTAGTACAAGCTGGGCACCCATCCGTAAAGACGTAGACTCCGTACTAGAAAGCGTTTGTCCTCAATTTACTTTACGCTATACTCAACCTGCTTCAGGTCAAGCAGGATCTGGAACTGGGATTCGGATGTTGATAGATAATCAACTAGCTTTTTCTCAATCTTCTCGCTCAGTTAAAGCTGAAGAAAATGCCGAAGCCAAACAAAAAGAATTTAGTTTAAAAGAAATTCCAGTGGCGATTGATGGTATTGCGATCGCAGTTAACCAAAATCTTAATATCCCTGGTTTAACTGTCGCCCAACTTAAAGACATCTACACTGGAAAAAGTACTAATTGGCAACAAGTAGGCGGGCCAAATTTACCAATTAAAGTCTACTCTCGCAGCAAAGAAGCTGGAGGTACAGTGGAATTCTTTATCGAAAATGTTTTAAATAAAGAGAATTTTGGTGCAAATGTTAGTTATGTTGGCACTACCACAGAAGCAGTACGAAAAGTAGCGGCGAATCCTGGCGCAATTTATTATGCTTCTGCCCCAGAGATTGTACCTCAATGTACGATTAAGTCGCTACCATTAGGGCGAATCAGCGGTCAATTTGTGCCTCCTTACCAACAACCTGTTGTATCTCCATCTGAATGTCCCAGTAAACGTAACCAGTTGAATAGTCAAGCATTTCGTAGTGGAGACTATGCAATTACTCGCAATTTATTTGTAATCATTAAACAGAATGGTCAAACAGACCAGCAAGCTGGCGAAGCTTATGCAAATTGGCTGCTGACACCTCAAGGTCAAGAACTGATCGAAAAAGCTGGATTTGTCAGAATTAAATGATAGAAATGCTTAGATTTAGCCAAAACCAAATAATTAAATAATAAATATTTTTTCTTTATTCAAATTTGTTCATGTCACAAAAAAATGAAACCAAAATTTTAGCTTTGACTCTGCTGCTGACAGTTGGCATAGTTGGCGGTGGTTTTTGGTGGTTTACTAACAACGGGGTCAAAATTGGTAATACCAACATTCAAAATCAACAACCAGGCAACAATTCATCCTTGCAAGAGCGCATTAGTTTTGGAGAAAAATCTTTTACTCCGGGTGACATTTCTGCTGTGAAAAAAGAAGGAGTACAGGCGATCGCAGCTAAAAGTTATGATAAAGCGATCGCTAATTTCACAGATGCCCTAAAACTCAACCGTAACGATCCAGAAACACTAATTTTTCTGAACAATGCCCGAATTGGTTCTTCCAAGAGCTACACCATTATGGCTTCTGTACCATTTGGCACTGACCCTAATGCTGCTTTAGAAATTTTGCGTGGCATCGCCCAAGCCCAAAATGAAATTAATACCTCTGGAGGAGTCAAGGGAGTACCGTTAAGGGTAGGGATAGCTAACGACGATGACAATCCAGAAATAGCCAAGCAAATCGCTTCTAACCTAGTCAGTAATTCAGAAGTATTAGGTGTAGTTGGGCCGAATACTAGCGATTCTACCTTAGCCGCAGGTACTATTTATACTTCAGGACAACTTGTAGCAATTTCCCCTACCAGTACATCTGTAAAAATTTCTAACTTTAGTCGCTACGTTTTTCGCACGGTTCCTAGTGATTTTATGGCTGCTAGAACTTTAGCCAACTACATGGTGAGAACTTTGCAAAAAAAAAATGCAGTGGTTTTCTTTAATTCTCAGAGTAACTATAGCCAGTCTTTAAAGTCCGAGTTTGTCTCATCTGTTTCCCTAGAGGGTGGACAAGTATCCAGCGAATTTGATTTGTCTCAGGTGGGTTTTAGTGCGGTTAAAAGTCTAGACCAAGCAACTAAGCAAGGTGCAGAAGTCTTGATGTTAGCTGCTAACACTGAAACTCTGGATAAAGCGCTGCAAGTAATTCAGATTAACCAGAAAAAGTTAACTCTGCTGGCGGGAGATGATGTTTACACCGCTAAAACTTTAGAAATTGGCAGAGAACAAGCTGTGGGGATGGTATTGGCAGTTCCTTGGCATATTGATGGCGCTCCCAAATCAGATTTTCCTCAAAAATCCCGGCAGTTATGGGGCGGTGACGTAAGTTGGCGAAGTGCCCTTAGCTATGATGCCACTGTAGCTCTGATTGAGGCATTAAAACGCAATCCTACACGTTCTGGAGTCCAACAAGCACTCTTATCCTCTGACTTTTCTGCCACTGGTGCTTCTGGTACAATTCGGTTTTTAGCATCAGGCGATCGCAATGCGCCAGTACAACTTGTAAAAATTGTTCCTGGTTCTCGCTCTCGCACTGGTTATGACTTTGAACCAGTGCGTTAATCAGCCATAAAAAATTAAAAATTAACCAATTGTTAACCTGGTAAAACCCTCAAGATGAGAAATTGAGTTTTATGGGGAAAATTCTTAGTATCAACTAACAACTTATCCTCACCAACACTCAAGCCTTGAGAAGAGAGACGATTAATCCAGGGAAAATTTATTATACCTTGGGATCTATTGTAGTCATAAGTGAGGATTTGTCAGCATTTTTAACAAAACATCCGTCCTCCAAATACAATCTCAAGTAGCAAGGACTTGTCAAGTCAAGCACTTGTATTGATTGGACGCGCGGGTAATTATACTATGTCCCAAAAAAATGAAACAACTATTCTTGTATTATCCATCCTAATCACCGTCGGGCTAATAGCTGGCGGTTTTTGGTGGTTTACTAGAAAATCTGGTGTCGATCTAAATACAATTAATTCTGGTAGCACCAAAACGCCCCAAACCGGATCGGAACAACCTAGTGGCAATACTTTCACTTCAGTAAAGGATGTTCCTACAGGATTATTCAATTATGGAGGTAGTACATCTTGGGCACCGATTCGACTAGTAGTCGATCCGGCAATTCAAGCCGCGCGGCCAGAGTTACGGCTGCGCTATGTAGAACCCAGCAATGCATCGCCTGGTTCTGGTACTGGCATTCAGTCCTTGATAGACGGTCAACTAGCCTTTGCTCAGTCCTCCCGACCAGTTCTAGATCCGGAATTAAGCCGTGCCCAGCAGCGTGGGTTCAGTTTGAAACAAATTCCTGTGGCAATTGATGGTTTAGCGGTTGCAGTTAACCCCAACTTGAATATTCCAGGACTAACAGTAGAACAGTTAAAGTCAATTTACACAGGCAAAATCAATAATTGGAGCCAGGTGGGCGGCCCCAATATCCCGATCAAGCCCTATTCCCGCCGCATTACTGATGGCGGTACTGTCGAACTTTTTGTCCAAGACATCTTGGGTGGTCAAGCTTTCAGCTCCAATGTAGAATTTATCTCCACAACCACCCAAGCCTTGCAAAAATTGGCTGATAGTCCTGGTAGCATCTACTACGCTTCTGCCCCAGAGGTGATTCCTCAATGCTCAATCAAGGCCTTGCCGTTGGGGCGCACGCAAGGGCAATACATTGCTCCATACCAAGAACCTTCTGTCCTCCCGTCTGAATGTCCTGGTAAACGGAACAAGTTGAACATTGAGGCATTTCAATCAGGAAAATACCCGATTACCCGCAATCTGTTTGTGGTGGTCAAACAGAATGGTCAGACTGAGCAGCAAGCAGGTGTCGCTTACGCCAACTTACTGCTGACTGAGCAGGGACAGCAACTGATTACCCAAGCGGGATTTGTCAAAATTCGCTGACAAGAGCGAATTGCACTCAAGACAGAGTGGCGGAAATCGCCGCTCTGAACTGTACCTTAACCAGCTCTATTAATCGATTCTGCTGGCAAGCAAATGAGATTATCCCCTTGAGTCAAGATTAAACCACGTTGACGCAGCTTACCCATCAAGCGGGTGACGGTGACACGAGTGGAACCAATCGCGCTACCAATTTGGGCATGAGTGAGGGGAAAAGGCAGACAATAACCGCGAATCACATCAGGATCGGTGTCGCTCATTGCTGGCTCTCCATATTCCTCAATTAACAATGTGAGAAATCCTAAGAGTCGGTCAATTGTGCGGCGTTGTCCCAAGGCACTCAGCCACAGCAGCTTACGCTGGTGCTGATACCTAAAGGCATCCATAACTTCGCGACGGAAGTGAGGCCAATTGTCTAAATCATGCCAGTACATCCACAACACCGCAGTTTGATCGACATGGGCGTAAGCCTGGAGTGTGAATGGTGACTGAGCAACAATTTCAAATGGCTGTCCCGCTCCCACAAAACCCAAGAACGCTTCTTCTGGAGTTCTGTTGATTCGTCGAGACGTTAACTGACTAGCAGTCGCACTAACTTGGGCGGTTCCTACCATGCGGATCGCACCCCTTTGCACCAAATACAGCAATCCAGGCCGGGCTGGAATGCGCTCATCTTTGCTAAAGGTGCGGCAGCGATAGTGTTCTTGAGCCCAGTCAAGAATGCGTTGCCAAGTCAAAAAAGGCCGTGATGCCTCAGAAAAGGAGGATGGAGATTGCATAGGTAACAAAGAGCGTTCGGCTGAAGACAAAGACGTAAATAAAAGGGTGCAAGGAGTGTCTTTGTGTTGACGAGGCAGGCTTAACGCCTAACAGCGCCAGCCAATCCAAAGAATAGAAAGCAAATTACTCTCTACTCTTTTGTTATACTTCCTACTGTACAATGGTGGTAGTAAAGTTTACTTACTATTCATCGATTATTCATCAAATTTTATCCTCTTCTCATTTTTCTTCATCTAAATTAAATTTATACCGCAAGATAGATGGCAGAAATGTAACAAATATATCTTACATGACTATTTAAATATTATTACGTGCATTATAAATTACCAGTTAGCAAATATACGTCAATCAAACAGCTATTATATAGTTATATAATAAAATCGATAAGCATTGATACTTATAAAACAGAAAGTGAATGCATAAAAGACGAAAAAATTCCTCTATATAAAGATAGAGATGACAATAGAGTTTTCTATACCTCAAGTGTGTCTCTGCGACTATCAAAATCTCAGAATCGAAAAGCGATGGAGCTTGCCAGTGCGATCGCTTCAGATTTATCAGGGATTTGTGAGGACGTTTTTAGCATCCAAATAGTTCCCCCAGGTCGGATAAATTTTGAATTAACTCACTCAGCCTTAGCGACTTGGTTACAAAGTCTCGTAGTTGGGAGTTGTTGGGGAGCAGGGGAGCAGGGAGAAATCAATTCAAAATTCAAAATTCAAAATTCAAAATTGTACCCTTACAGGGAAGCAAGCTACGCGCAGCGTCTCATAGAGAAGAAAAACATTGACAGAGATGAAGGAACAAGGATAATAACTCATGCCCAATGCCCAATGCCCAATGACGCCACTTGCTCCACTTGGGGAGACCCCAAGACCGCAGTGGCTCCCCAATGCCCAGTGCCCAATTCATTGTTTGCTATTGAATATGCTCATGCACGCTGCTGTTCGCTAGTGCTGCTGGCTCATCGAGAGGGGTTGATTAAACTTAGAGAACCGATTCCAAATACTAGTCCAGCTTTTTGGGATGTTATTTTTCCTAACCCTCTACCTTGGCTTAATTGCGACGGAACACTACAACTCAATCACCCAGATGAGCGCCGTTTAATTGGCGAATTAATACAAGTGGTAGACAACATAGAGTGCCCTGATGTTAGCGATTCTGTGAAATGGGAAAAACTAGCGCTGAATTTGAGCCAAGCTTTTGAAAAGTTTTGGTCTAATTGCCGGATTTGGGGTGAGGTGAAAATTACTTCACCAGAGCTAGCCCAAGCTAGACTCGGATTGCTCATGGCTACTCAGTCAGTATTAAAATTTGTTCTAGAGGAAAATCTGGGGGTTTTTGCGCCTTTGGAGCTATAAATCGGTAATGTCGCTTAGGTAAAAATAAAAACTTTTTATATAGCTATTGACTCAATGCACCACCTCGGATACATTAGCTCTTGTGTGAGGAGCGAACCAGCAGGGGCACCGAGACGAAACACGGCCAGTCGTCGGTGTCCTTTCTGATTTGTATGGGTTAGATTTGAAAAAATGCTTTCATTTCACTACAGCAAAAACTTTTCAATTGCTACTGCTGCCCCATGTTCCTCTACGCTAGGAGCTACCCAATTAGCGATCGCTTGCACTCCTGCTGGTGCGTTGCCCATAGCTACACCAAGTCCGGCATACTCCAGCATTTCCACATCATTGAAGTTATCACCAATCGCCATAACGTTGGCTAATTGTAATCCCAGCAATTCTTCGGCTAGGTAACGTACAGCAGTTCCCTTATTTACAGAAGCGTTAGTTGCTTCAAAAAAGGTAGCAACAGAGGTTGTCATATAAAGTTCAGCGGGTGTGTATTGGCGGCGCAAATTTCCTAATAACTTATCGATTACGTCAGTGTCATCAGATAAAGCAAGAATTTTTGTCGGTTCATTCGTTAAGGCTTGACGCAAATCACCCACAGGAATCGCAGTAATACCAGAACGTTCTGCATAAATTTTGGTTTCTCTGGTTAACTCACGGACGTATAGTTGATCGTTGATGTAAAAGTGAACAGATAGAAGCGATCGCAACTCAGGCTTTTCAAAATAGTCGAGTAACTGGTGGGCGATTTCTCTGGAAACAACCCAATGGCGATGAATTTTTTGGGTGATCGGGTCTTGAATCCAGGCTCCTTGATAGGCCATTAATGGTAGGGTAGAGCCGATATCTTGGTGGAAGCGCAAGGCTGAACGATACATTCGACCTGTGGCGATCGCTACTTGAATTCCTAGTGCTTGCGCTGCAAAGATTGCTTGCTTTACAGGTTCGCTGATAGTGTTAGAGTGTCCAGCGATCGTGCCATCTATATCCAAAACTAGTAGTTTAATGTCTTTTGCAGCAGCCTGACGATCGGTAGATGCTTTCTGCATAATTTTCTAAATTTTAAGTTCCAGTAAGAGGTTAACAGGCTCTGGCGACCAGTGGGGAGTCAGATAAAAAATTAGGTTCTCTAATCAACCACTTCATATGAATAATTATTTATGGCGATCGCCAAGGATAGAATTTTTTAAATCTTATGAAAAATTCAGCCTAATAGGCACAATAAAAAACCCGATTCTCGAAAAAATCGGGTTTTTTAATTTAAATTAGAGAGTTTGCTTGATAGATAGGATAGAAAAAATCTACCTATTCAAGAAAGTCTATTAATTAAACATCTTGATCCAGCTTTTTTTGCGTTGTGACAACAAACAAAGCCCAGCAATTAAACCAATTCCCAGTGTGGCAGAAGACTCAGGTACTGATTTCACCTCATCGTAGTCATAAGTTACATTGATACCTGCTTTGGCATAAGTATCAATATAGGATCTCATGTTGCCCGAACCCGTAACTACTGAGTTAGCTAAAGCTGAGAACAAAAAGTCTATGTCGCCATTACCAGTGAAAGACTGCAAGAATTGGGTATTGGTGAAAGACTGAGTAGCAGATTGTGTGGCAGTTAAATTAGAAATAGTCTTTCCAGAGGTGCCACTATAATCAGTGATGCCGTCATATTTAGCAGCTTGATAACTCGATATATCTTGTGGATTGAGTGCAAACAGAGACTGATTATTTAATTTTAAGTTGAGTTGACTAGCAAGATTTACTGTCACCTGAGTCGGGGTTGGACTCCTGTTTTCAAAACCTGCATTTCCAAGTATGTCGCCAGTAAAACTTATCGTTACACCCTTGAGTGTGCCCAAAGATGAGTCAAATTTTTGGACGCTCAGAGGTGCATCAATGATGTTTGTGAAATCGTAATTAGTGGAACTACTGTAGGAAAGAGAAGCTGCATTAGCTGCTCCAGATGTTGCAACAATTCCTGCCAAAGTTGTGGCAGCAGCTAGAGTGTTGAATAGTTTTGTTGTCATGGATAAAAGATGCCTTTCTGAAACGAATCATCACGGGATTACTAACCTATTTCTAACTCTGAAACTTTGCTTGTAGTCTTGATAAATACACGTAACTTTATGTAAAGTTATTATGTTTAAATTCCTTCAACAAATGGACTTTTTCAACGGTATATATAAAGTTTTGTTAAGGTAAAGTAGTTTTGATAGTGGTAATCTGATGTCGAAATATTAAGCTAGTTTTTGTTGGTTCCTGAGATGTAAGCTAGGTCAACCTAATTAAACATAAAAGGCTCAGGAGATAGATCCTCGAATTCTGGTAATAAGTTAGGGATCTAGTTACTATCTGTTTACTATGCTTATACTCACGTACTTAATTGGGCTGGTATACCTGCCAAAAGTTGGTTCTACTTGGCTTCCGTACTAAAGGTGCAAATATGTAGACGTTAAGCTGTATAAAAAGCACAAAAAAGCTCATTAGTACCAGGGGTAAATGAGCAATGGAAACAGAGAACAGTTTTGTAGCCGAGTCAGGAAGATGTCTTCCTGGCTAAGGCATCTACTTATTAATGCCAATTGATGTTGTGCATCAATAAAACCTCTTCACATATTCGGACACCCTGGCATATTATCTCCAAGCAGCAACCGTGCCAGACTGGGTAAAGCTTCACCATAGGTGGGATGGATGTGAACCGATCGCTCTAACAATTGCCAGGTGGCTCCTGCTTCTATCAGGGATAAAAAAACATGCACCAGTTCAGCAGTTTCGTAGCCCACCAGGGTTGCTCCCAGAATTTTGTCTGTGTCGCTGTCGATCGCCATGCGATAAAATCCGAGGTCATGCCCCCACTCGATCGCACGCGCAATTTGGTTCATAGGTAACGTGACAGCACGCGCGTTGATACCTTGTTTCTGAGCCTGTTCTAAGGTCATACCCACTCGCCCCACCTGGGGTTCTGTGTAGACCGCATAGCCAAGAACGCGATCGCTCCGTGTCCGGTTTTCTCCACACAAAATTGCTTTTAAGCGGCGATAGTCCTCCCACGACACATGCGTAAAGGCAGGCTGTTTGGCAGCATCCCCGATGGCATAGACTCCAGAACAGGTGGTATGGAACTGGTCGTCAATTTTAATAAATCCTCGATCGTCTAGCTCAATTTTGCTGGCGGCTGTATTTAATGCACTTGTATTCGGTTTCCGTCCAATCGCAACCAGCAACGCTTCTCCTTGGAGTTGTTCGCCACTGCTCAGAGTCAGCCTAAACAGATTATTTTCATGGGCAACGTGATTTACATTAACTCCAAAATGAAGCTTAATCCCATCCTGCTTTAATGCTTCTGCTAAGACCTCGCTGACATCAGACTCTTCCTGTCCGAGGACGCGATCGCCCCGGACAATTAAGTGGGTCTGACTGCCTAAACGCGCTAGTCCTTGTCCCAATTCCAAGCCAATATAGCCGCCTCCGATCGCCAATAAACGGGGTGGTAAGGTGTTCAAGTCAAAGAAGTTGCGATTGGTCAGGTAAGGAGTTCCTGCAAGTCCGGGAATGTCAGGAATTAGCGATGACGTACCCGTGTTGATGATTACCAGAGGAGCCTGAAGGGTAACATCCCCACCTTTGACCGTCCGTTCACCCACAAAAGCAGCTTCGGCACAAATGACTTTCACACCCGCACTCTCCAATCGCTGGCGAATCCCTTGATTAAAGCTGCTGCGGATTCCCCGAACTCGCTCCATGACAGCGGGAAAATCCACCTCTACTTTTGTGTGGATGCCTAACTTCTTAGCCTGACGCGATCGCCCTGCTGCATGAGCCGCTGCTAAGAACGCTTTGGACGGAGTGCAGCCATAGTTGATGCAACTGCCACCTAAAGCATCCCGCTCAAACAAGACAACTTTACGTCCCTCATTGGCAAAATCAGCCGCCAGTGGAATGCCTCCTTGACCACTGCCGATGACAATGACATCTGCTGTTTCCATCAGTGCAAAACTCCTTGGAGATAGTTTGCTTTCATCAGATTCTTACACTCAAAGTTAAAAACTCTCTGGTTATTGAGGTAGGTGTGGATTGAGTTATGACATCTAAAGCTAGCGAAGTCCACCCGCGATAACTACAACGCTTGCACCTTCAGCTACCAGATGTTTAGCGATCGCGGCCCCGATGCCTTTAGATGCACCCATTGAGATTTTTAACAGTGATGTCTCACATCCCTTGCCCGCATCAGGATTTGATAAATTCCAGCAGGTCGGCGTTGATCTGTTCCTTGCTCGTATCGCCCAGAGCGTGCGCTCCCCCAGGATATATCTTCAAAGTCGAATTCTTGACGAGCTTTGCAGACAGGAGGGCAGAAGCACCAATCGGCACGATCTGATCGTCATCACCATGAATAATCAACGTCGGCACATCAAACTTCTTCAAATCCTCGGTGAAATCTGTTTCCGAAAACGCCTTAATGCAGTCATAGGTGTTTTTATGTCCAGCCATCATCCCCTGCATCCACCACGAATAGATTAGCCCTTGGGAGACTTTGGCACCGGGCCGATTGAAGCCAAAGAACGGGCCAGTGGGTACATCTAGGAAGAATTGCGATCGGTCAGCCAACAACGCCGCCCGAAATCCATCAAAGACCTCAATGGGTAGCCCACCCGGATTCGCCTCCGTCTTGAGCATGAGTGGCGGCACCGCGCCCATCAGCACTGCCTTGGAAACGCGCTTGGTGCCGTGCCGTCCAATGAAGCGCGCCACTTCACCGCCGCCGGTAGAGTGTCCGATCGTCACCGCATCCTTAATATCCAGCGCCTCGAAAAGCTCCGCCAGATCGTCAGCGTAGGTGTCCATGTCATTACCGTGCCACGGTTGGCTCGACCGACCATGACCGCGACGATCGTGGGCGATGCAGCGGTAGCCGTGTGAGGCGAGAAAAAACATCTGCGATTCCCAAGCATCCGCGCTCAGTGGCCAGCCGTGGCTGAAGACAATAGGCTGTCCTGTGCCCCAGTCCTTGTAATAGATTTGCGTACCATCCTTAGTCGTGATTGTACTCATGTGCCTCCTATGTAAATTGTGAGCGTTTTCCAATCTGTATCTGGTTCGGATCGTAAAGATAACTGCATTCGCGATCGCCAACTTATCGATAAATTGCTACTCGATCGATTGATACATAACTGATTTCAGCACTCTTATTTTGATGACCTGATTGCTTGCGAAGGTGGCTTATCTACCTATAAATTAGTTGTCTGACTCAAGTTCTTTAATTTAAGATACCAGTTAACTGAGGGCTTACCCGCTTCTTGACATCAAGGAATAACAATAAAGATAGCCAAAGCTTTGAAATTGCTAACTATGTGACAAAGCTTCTGGCTAAAATAGGGCTATGTCTGAAACTTTTACTTCTGCAACCGCAACACGCCCCACGTTCATCCTCGTAGATGGACACTCCTTGGCTTATCGTTCATACTTTGCTTTCGCCAAAGGGCGAGATGGAGGACTGCGTACCAAAACGGGGATTCCCACCAGTATATGTTTTGGTTTTGTGAAGTGCCTGTTGGAGGTAATGGCAACACAACAGCCTCAAGCAATGGCGATCGCTTTTGATTTGGCTGAGGCAACTTTTCGCCACGAAGCGGACGATACTTATAAAGCCGATCGCCCGGAAACACCAGAAGATTTCATTCCCGACTTAGAAAACCTGCATGAGTTGCTGAATGGCTTCAATCTACCCTTTTTCACTGCCCCTGGTTTTGAGGCTGATGATGTTTTGGGAACCTTAGCACAGCGAGTAACTGCGGCTGGGTATAAAGTGAAGATTCTGACTGGCGATCGCGATTTATTTCAACTAATCGACTCTGACAAAGAAATCACTGTTCTAAATTTTAGTCCAGATGCCCTAAAGCGCTCTACAAATAGCATCACGGAATTTAAAGCAGAACAAGTCAAAGAGAAGATGGGCGTTTTACCTTCACAAATTGTTGATTTTAAAGCTCTTTGTGGTGATAAATCAGATAATATTCCTGGTGTCAAGGGAATTGGCGAAAAAACAGCAGTGCAACTGCTGAATACCTATGGTTCACTTGAGAATGTTTATGCTGCGTTAGATGAAATTAAAGGCGCAACTCAGAAAAAACTGGCAGCAGGTAAAGAAGATGCCGAGAAGTCTCGCTATTTAGCAACCATAGTTTTAGATGTTCCTATAGAATTTGATTTAGAAGATTGCAAATTAAAAGGGTTTGATACAAGCGTCTTATCACCAATTTTAGAAAAGTTAGAATTTAAGTCTTTTTTAGGCAGGATAAATGACCTTCAGCAACGTTTTGGTGGACAAGTTGAAGAAAAGCAAGAAGCCAAAATAGACGCAAGTAATTCTAACTCTACTAACTTAGAATTCAACGCTGATGAAGATAATGATTTGTGGTTTTTCAGTGCTAGTGATACAGCCGCAGTTCCACAACAATCTACCTCTCCAATTACACCACGCATCATTAACACCGAAGCTAAATTAACTGAGTTAGTGAAAATTTTGCAAAAATTCACTAATCCAGAAACACCCGTTGCTTGGGATACTGAAACTACCGATTTAGAACCAAGAGATGCTGAATTAGTAGGAATTGGTTGCTGTTGGGGAATACAAGCAGATGAAGTAGCCTATATTCCTTTGGGGCACAAAACTGGGGAAAATTTAAATAAAGATTTGGTATTAGAAGCATTACGCCCAATTCTCGAAAGTACCGATTATCCCAAAGCTTTACAAAATGCTAAATTTGACCGCTTAGTTCTCAAGTGTCAAGGAATTAACTTGGCGGGAGTAGTGTTTGATCCCATGCTAGCGAGTTATATTCTAAATCCAGATTCAAGTCATAATTTGATGGATTTATCGCAGCGATATTTGGGATTGATAGCTAAAAGTTACTTAGATTTAGTTCCTAAAGGCAAAAATATCGCTGATATAGATATTCCCGCCGTCGCAGATTACTGTGGGATGGATGCTTATTCTACCTTTGGTTTAGTGTCGAAACTGCGCGAGGATCTGGATAAAATTCCAGCTTTATCTAAGCTATTTTTGGAGGTGGAACAGCCACTAGAAGCTGTTTTAGCCCAAATGGAATATACAGGCGTTCGCATTAATTCAGCTTATTTACAAGAACTTTCGCAGCATTTAGAAACTGAGTTAGCCAGATTAAAAGAGGAAGCAACTGAAATAGCTGGAGAAAATTTTAACTTGGGTTCTCCTAAGCAATTGAGCCAAATTATATTTGAAAAATTGGGGTTAAGCACCAGACATTCTCGTAAAATTCAAACGGGCTACTCTACAGATGCAGCAACACTAGAAAGACTTCAAGAAGATGATAACACTGGATTTGTTAAAGCGATCGTTGAGTATCGCACCCTATCTAAATTAAAGTCTACTTATGTTGATGCATTACCTGCATTAGTGCGTCCAGATACCCAGCGAGTGCATACTGATTTTAACCAAGCAGCAACATCAACTGGTAGGTTATCTTCTTCTAATCCGAATTTACAAAATATCCCCATTCGTACAGCTTTTAGTCGCCAAATTCGGAAGGCATTTTTGCCTGAATCTGGCTGGTTAATGGTGGCTGCTGATTACTCACAAATTGAATTGCGGATTTTGGCTCATTTAAGTCAAGAGCCGATATTAGTGCAAGCATATCAGCAAAATGAAGATGTTCACACTGTGACGGCGCGGTTAGTGTTTGAAAAAGAAAATATAACCTCAGAAGAACGAGGGATGGCAAAAACTATCAATTTTGGCGTGATTTATGGAATGGGTTCTCTCAGGTTTTCGCGCTCAACTGGGATAGATAAGACCATTGCCAACGAGTTCATTAAGCGGTTTAATGAACGATATCCGAAAGTATTTGCATATTTGGAGCGAGTGAAAAAAGAAGCGATCGCTCTTGGTTATGTAGAAACTATTTTCGGTCGCCGTCGCTATTTTGACTTTACTAATAACAGTTTACGCAAATTAAAAGGCAGCAACCCAGAAGATATCGAGCTGAGTAAATTAAAGAATTTGGGTGCTTTTGATGCAGGTTTATTACGCTCTGCGGCTAATGCACCAATTCAAGGTTCTAACGCTGATATTATCAAAATCGCAATGGTGAGATTGCATGAGGTTTTGAAGAACTATCAGGCGCGTTTGTTGTTGCAAGTTCACGATGAATTAGTGTTTGAAATTCCCCCTAATGAGTGGGAAGAATTACAACTACAAATTAAGTCAGTGATGGAAAATGCAGTGCAGTTGAGTGTTCCTTTGCTTGTGGAGGCGCGTGTTGGTGAAAATTGGATGGAGACGAAGTAAGTTCAACTGGGGATTGAAAAAATTACATTAATAAATAGATGGCGAGATGACGGTCAACCCTCAAAAACGACTCTATCTTCAGCGTGGTTTTCATGCTTTATACCTTATTCAGCAGGCGATATAGCTATGTTGTCACCCGTTAAGTCATATAAGGAATTTTAATATGCATCGTCGTTGGCAGCTATCTGCTTTTGCAATTTTGTTGAGTATAGTTTTAGTTGCTTGCACCACTGTAACTACTCAGCAACCAGAAACCAAAGTGGAAAATACCACTGAGGCGACTAACACAAACTCTCAGCAATTACTAAAAGGTTCAGCAAAAAGAGTTGTTGCTCTTTCTTCACTTTCTGCTGACATTCTCTCCCGACTCGATCAAACAAAAGTTGTCGGAATTACTGGGAGTAAACTATTTAAGAATGACTCAAAATTTAAAGATGTTCCGCGTGTTAGTGAAGGTCAAAGTCCACCAAATTTAGAGAAAGTAGTAGCACTCAAACCAGATTTAGTTATTGGTGCTGAAGGTTTTTCTAACATTCCAATTCAAAAAATTCAGCAGCTTGGTATTCAAACTTTGCTCACTAAGGTGAATAGCTGGGAATCTCTAGAAGGACTTACTAAAAAGCTCGCTGAGTTAATTAATGCCGATCCTCAGCCTTTGTTAAATCGTTATAAAACTTTCTTACCAGATAAGCCAACTCAGAGTCCGTCTACTTTAGCGCTGGTTAGTCGTCAACCAATTTTAGCGCCGAATAAAAACAGTTGGGCAGGAGATTTGCTGGCAAAATTCCAGGCGAAAAATATCGCAGCAGATTTACAAGGTAAAAGTCTAATTGGTGGCTATGTGACACTTTCGGCTGAGAAAGTTTTAGAAGCAAATCCAGAGGTGATAATTTTAGTTAATCCTCCACAAGGAAATTCGGAAGCGACGCTTTTAGATTCGTTGAAAAAGGAAGCTTTTTGGCAGCAACTACAAGCAACTAAAAATAACCGAGTCTATGTGTTTGATTATTTTGGTCTAGTGAATCCGGGTAGTATAGATGCAATAGAAAAGGCTTGTCAGCAGCTTAAGCAAGCGTTGTTTGCACCACAGAGTTAACTCAATAATGGCAAAACATCGCAGTCAATAAAGAATACATTTAAAGGAGTGTCAAGTTAATACTAGAGAACCTAGTTTTCAAAACCGTCTTACAAATACGTGTACCCGATAGTAAAATAAGATGAATTTGACAATTACTATGATTAATTCAACATTCAAATTACTTTGAAACTGCTACAAAGCATCTTTATTGTTATTTTGGAACTAAAAAATTATTAATAAATTCGTGTTTTCAAGCATTCTTTGCACTCAATATTATTACTCAACAAGACTTTGTATTACAAAACAGTTAAATCAGGGCGCTTCAGCTTTTGGATCTGTTAAACTAACTATTTACAGTATTGTTGAAGAAGAGATATAGCTAATTCAAAACTGTTAGGTTGAGTTTGCACTGCATAGGCTTCTTTTTCTAAATCTTGTCGTTTGACATCGGTATAGCGTCTAAAAAATGGTCGAGCATAATTGCTTGGTTGAATGTCTAAACCTAAAGTTTTTATTTTTCCTTTTCCGGCACATACTTGGGCTGCATGAACAGTTTCATGGATTAGTGTTTGAATACCAATATGTAACTCAAACACTACAGGATTAATCCAGATTTTTTTGTCAGCTTCTCTTAGTAAACCATAAGCTCCTCGCTTTGGTGGTAGTGCAATGATTACCTGAAACCCTTTTTTTTCTAGTTGATTTTTTAAATCTAAAAATTTTGTTTCTTGATTGGGTATTTGAGAAAGTAACAGTAAGAAATTTAATATAAAAATTTTGCTCATTTCCTTTTTTGATATACCAATTCAATTAATAATTGCAACACATCCTTGGCTAAAGACGCGATTCATCGCGTCTCTACAAATAGTTGATTTGTTGCATTATTTTTTCAAATCGATATTACTTGAAAACATTTGTATTCAATTACAATGGCAAAAATATTAACTGTGGCTTTAACTACGGCAGCTACTTCTGAATCGACATTAGCGTAGCGATCGCAAAGTTGATTCCCAGTCTATGACTGGGAATAAGGAAGACTGCAAACGAGGTAACTGACTGTGCTTTTAATCTTTTGCAGAACTAATTGGTTTTTGACCAAAAGGGACACTCTTTTTACCTTCAGGAGAAGCACCCCCAAGGCTGCGGAAATACAGCCCTCCAATGGTGAGTAAAAATACCACATATCCCACTGCTTGCACAAGATAGAGATTATCTCTATAGCCAAATAAAGATTTGAGAATAATCCCAGGAAACTGTTCGTCAGGTAAGATTGTGGAAGTATTGGAAACCATAGGCCCCAAAATACAGGAGTGGACTTTTGTAAAACGTTCGTAATAGAAACAAAGGCTTTCTGTGGCACGACTGCTAAGGGCAAGATTAGCCACAGCTTCGTCAAAATGTTTCAACGCTGAAACTACCAATCCAGCGACAATCAGCACTAATAAAATGCCCATTACCTGGAAAAACTGGCGGATGTTAATTTTGACACCCCATTTAAATAGCAGCACCCCAATGGCAGATGCGGCTACCAAACCAGCAATAGCGCCTAAGGCTGGCATTAATCCCTGTTGAAAATTAGCTGCAACGAAGAGAACAGTTTCAAAGCCTTCGCGGACAACGGCAATTAAAATTAAAGTAAAAACACCCCAGCCAGCATTTGAGTTTTGTGTCAGCGCTTCTGTTACTGCTCCCTCAACTGTAGCTTTCATGAATCTGGCTTGTTTAGTCATCCAGATTAGCATCCAACTGAGCATTGCGATCGCCAATACACTAAATACACCTTCTAGCGCTGGCTCAACAACAGTGGTGTATTGAGGATTCGCGGCTCCCAGTACTTGAATTATCCAACTGAATAGCACACCTATTAAGGCACTGACGACAATGCCAACGCCGACACCAGCATATACCCATGAATTGAGTCGGGATTGTTTAGCTTTTTTTAGCAAAGCTAGCACAATACCAACAACAAGGGCAGCTTCCACTCCTTCTCGAAGTGTTATTACAAAAGTAGGTAGAGCAGTACTAAAATTCATCTTTTGTCCTTTGTCTTTTGTCTTTTGTCATTAGTCCTTTGTCCTTTGTCCTTTGTCATTAGTCCTTTGAATTTCTTTTTGACTAATGACCAATACTTCGACTTCGCTCAGTACAAGTGACTAATGACTAAGGACTAATGACTAATGACTAATGACTATGAACCAAAATCGCGTAGCATCTTTTTCAGTTCGAGATTATGCATCTCTTCTTGTCCAATCATACCGCGAGCGAATTCTTCAAGGTAAATGCTGGCATTGGTGACAGTTTCGAGCAATTTTTTATACAGATCCAATGCCTTTTTTTCATGGGATAAACTTTCTTCCAAGATATCCTTGACTTTATGCTGGTAGGTTTCTTCCATTGGGGCGATTTTCAGGGAGGGATGCCCATCTAAACCGGTAAGAATTTCTCCCACTTGTTCGGCATGAAGTAAAGATTCACTTGCCTGTGCTTTGAAAAATGCCACAATTGGAATACGGTTAGGGCCAGTTACCATCAAAGAATAATGTGTGTAGCGCACTACTCCTGCTAGTTCAAATTCCATGATGGCGTTCAGCAGGTCAATAGTCTTTTTCTGGTCAAGTTCTTGCATCAGTTGTTAGTTAAAGTAACGAAGAGAGTGTAATTAGTTAGGAGTTAGAAGTGAGGAGTTGGAAGTTAGGAGTTAGTAATTTGGGATTCATAACTCATAATTCATAATTCATAACTCTTAACTCCTAACTCCTAACTATTTTAAACTCCTTAACCTATACTTCCCATTAAATTAAAGTGTTATCGCTGTGCTTGGGTATTGGATTTGTCAACCACTTTTTGAGAGTTTTCCTCAATGGTTTTCACCAGTTTGGTAACATCATTAGGAATTTTTACTGCTTTTGCTGGTGGGATGGCGGCGGGCCAAACTTTTATTAGTTCAGCAAAACTAGTGTCGATCGCTTTGTGTGCTTCGGGATCTGCTTGAGCTACTTGACTAGAAATTCCTTTGTATAATTCATTGGCGTAAAAGACAAAACCACGGGAGTCTTGATACTCAATTGGCGCAGTTACTTTACCATTTGCGATCGCCGCACCATATTCGGAGTTAGCCGAATCTAGTAGTTCGTTAATTACTTGGAGCGCAAATCCTGGTTTTGAGCGTTGATCTGCTGGCAAAGCTGCGATCGCTCCATCAACTGCTTGCATTGAAGAAGTAAAATTAGTTTTAACTTTGCTATCTTTCGGACTAGATTTGACTAAATCTTGCAAACTTACTAAAGTTGTCTTAAATTCTTTGACTTTGCGTTCATTAAGTTGATCTTCTACATCAACGTAAATCTCCTCAACTGGATGTCCAATATGAGGTTCTGCCTGTTTTGGCTGATTCTGATCGAGCAGTTCTTTGGCTACCAACAGATGTCCTTTCATTAAGCCTAATTTAGACATATAATCAAGATCTTTTGCCTCACCTGTAAGTACGACTTCTTGAACGCCAACCTGGTCTTTAATTTGGTCGAACTGCTCTTGAGTAATTATTTTTTTAGTAACTAAATCTTCTGGTTTTCCATAAGGACGACCTGCCTGGATTTTGTTTGATAAAGCCGGGATACCTAGTTTGGCTTCAAACTTATCCAATTCTGACAATATAGCGCTGTTAATGTTAATTTTTTCTTTGCTACCGTGACCGCTATGACTGTTATTACTTACTGCCTCTGTAGCGGGAGTGCTAGCAACTGGCGCTGATGGATTTTCTGCGGTTGGCGTACTACTACAGGAACTCAAGGTAACTATTACCGCTGTTGCTGCTGCTAAACATATATAACGAAGTTTTATCATCTTTGCTCCTCGCACAACTAAAAGAGGTATTAATTGAAACATTTCAAACTATTACTAGAAAGTAGTTTGTTTGACAGATTGTCATAGATTTTACTGTTGCATATAATGAGATTTTTTATCAACTAGTTTGCTAAAATTTTAATAAATTAATTACAAATTACTAAGAATATTGTCAAGAATGTTTAACATTATTTTGAGAGTTACTATCAGCAAGTACTTCAAATTGACCCATGCAACCGTTTTCTGCGATCGCATCCTGATGAGGATGGAACATATACTTACCTGGATAACGAAAAGCAAATTCTAAGATGTGCCTTTCTGCGATACCCATCGTAATCACATCTGCTTTCTCACTAGCAGTCATAGTCATGCCGTAGCGATAGACATCAAAAAAGTTGGCGTGGAGATGAAACGTCACTGCTGGATCGTATTCAATGATGTTGAGCACATACAGCCGAATCAACTGATCTTTGTAAATGTGAATCGGGTTATGCATGTAATAGTGGGGCAGACCGTTGAAGGCGTAATAATCGTTATGGCTATCATCATTCACGTCATATCCACCCATCACTAGTACGATTTCATCAGCTGGGGGACGGGGAGTTGGTGGATCTATGATAAACATTCCGTATAGTCCCTTGGCAATGTGACGGGTCACTGGTTCAATATGGCAGTGGTATAAATGAACGCCATAAGGTTCAGCATCAAATTCGTAGATTGTGGCATTACCATTGCTGATTGGGCGAACACCATCCATTTCTGCTGGATGAACGCCATGAAAATGTAAAGAGTGAGAATGTCCAGCGTTGTTGAGAAATAGTACCCGGATGCGATCGCCCTGTTTTGCCCGTAGCGTTGGCCCTGGTATGCGACCGTTTAAATCCCAGATGTTGTAAGAGACAGCACTATTGAGTTTTATGATGGAAGAACCAGCAGTTAACTGAAATTCTCGGATAGTCCGCCCATTTTCTTGCTTCACTGTCCCATAATCAAAATCTCTCAACATCTTCATTGGGTTAGTAACGTCGTCTGGTGCTGACCTATCGAATGGTGGCACTTTAACGATTGACTTACTTGGTAGATTTAGCATTTGCCAAAGTCCAGCTGCACCAGTTATTCCAGCACCTGCTAGGCCCAGCTGCAATAATTGACGGCGGCTCCAAGGTTTTCCGTTACTTAGAGCGAAGTTGTTGGGCATGACATTTCGTTACGGTTAGCGCCAAAAAAGAATTGCAAAAGATTTGCAATTGCTTTTAGATATTAGAGGAATTAATAATTATTGTCAATAATTTTTCAGTGCTTCTAAATTGCCAGTTAAGTTGTTAAATCTAGATCAAACTCTAAAAACTATCGCAATATTTTTGTGGTTTTAACTGTATTTATACGCTTAGTTATGTATAAATGACATTTACACAAACCTAGCTATTTCATACATATTCCTGATATGCTTATTGCTTCAGCAATACTTACAGTATAAACAATGAGTATAATAGCAGCTTGAATATAGACACAAGCAAGAAACTATTGCTAGTCTTTAGTGTATTGAATTGGTTTAGAGATAACATAAGTTACCTTTATTCAAGGATTTTTGAATGCTTGGCAATGTAAGAACTTTTAATTTTTAATTTTTATCTGTTACCTTCGTGTTAGCAACGCTGAAAATGCCGTCACTCAAAATCATGTGTCATTCTTTTGTTATTTGTATGGACTTTATGTGTAGATTTCTGCATCGCGATCGCTCGATGTCAAAGGATAGTATAGTATTCACTAAAGTCGAATTACACAATACATTTGATACACACTTGTCAAATACAAAGTTGATGGTATATCTTTTTGCAATCAAGCGGCGTTATGCCCTTTGATTGATGAATTACCCAAATTTATTATTAGGAGGTCAAAAATGACTAGTTTTTCTCATATTTCACTATTGCAGAAGACCGCAGGTATTACCTTATCCAAACCTGTTCAGGTAACGCTTTATATGCTCTTATCTTCTTTAGTTATCTGGACTGTTTTATTCTCCACCTATCCTGCGGTTCATAACACAGCACACTCAGCGCGTCACCACACATTAGGCGTTGCATGTCACTAAATTATCATAATCACAAGATTTTTAGGTGCATCAAGCTTTGCTACATCACATAACAAAGTTACGACGCTAAAATAGTGCAAATTTCGCGCCAGTCTTTTGTTGGGAAATAACTTTTAGGTTTTGTAGAGATGCTTTATCATCTCTACATCACCTTAACTGATTTAAGATGATGTCTGATTTTTGACTAATTCTTTGACTGGAATTTTTTTACCTAGTAATAATCTGGAGTAACTTTCATCCACTCCTATCAATGCTTAACTTGCAGAAATTACATAAGTTTCACATTTACCGTAAGTTTGTATGAAAAAATATCGACTTTTTGGAGTTATCAGCGCTGTTTGCATTGTTTTGTCAGTTCTTTATTCCTTTGTGGGAAACTCCCAAGTTCCTACGTCCAGAGTCCTACTTTCTACCAACCCACCTTTAGAACGTATTCTCCCCTTTGAAGCAGAAGCAGAAAAACCACAATCTCCTGTTAATTTGACTTTACAAGCTGTTGATGCTGCGGGTAAATCTTTAACAAATGCCAAAATTAATTTACAAATTCTGACACCGCCGCGTAATCCTTGGTTAACAACAGATTTTCCCATTGTTGAGGGGACAAAATTGTTGGAAATGAATGCTAATGCACCTGATGGAAAGTTAGAAATTCAGCAGATGTTACCCATCCGTGGTAATTACCAACTGTTAGTTAAAGTGTCACCTTTAGTAGCAAACACTTTTGCTGCTTATGAACAAAGTTTAAATATTAATGTCCACGAAAATCCCATCAAATATAAATATTTTGCTGTAATTGCAGCTATTTTACTGTCACTTGGATTGTTGGGTGGTTGGATTATTGGCGGTCAAGAAGAACTACAACAAGGAGAAATTGCACCACAGTCAGTTCGCCTTTTATTAAGTGCATTAACTGTAGTGGCTATAGTAACCCTATTAGTTATCAATATTAGTGCAGAAGTTGCAGAAGCTCATGGCAGCGAACATCACTCAACTAGTACCGAAGCTATTCCACCATCATCTCAAAAATCTCAGGGATTAGAAATCAATCTAGAGGGAGATAAAAACGCAACTGTCGGAAAACTTGCGAATTTAGCGTTACAAGTGAAAGATACCGCAACCGGACAGCCTGTAACAGATGTAGCTTTGCAAATAAAAGCGATCGCCACAGAACACAATTTGACAGTCTTTGACTACAAAGGTATTCCCGACGAACAAGGTAAATTAACATGGCTTGAACAATTTTTTGATGGTTCACCCCACAAAATCGAGGTAGAAGCAACTCCTTTACCAGGATCTAGCCGTCAATTTACACCAGTGAAGGTAGCGCAGGAAGTTGAAGTTGAAGCGATCGCACCACCAATTTACATCCGATTAATTGGTTTATTTTACTTTACAACCTTTGTCGGCATTGGTATGGCGATTGGATTGTTAATACAACATCGACGAAAACCACAAACAAGGACAAATTAGTAATATCAGAGTTGTATTAAAGATTCCTGCTAATACAAAGATGTAGATGAATCAATTAAAATAGTTGTGTTGAACCACAACTATTTTTTTGTTAATGGGTTGTATAAAGTATAAAAAGGTAGTGTAATAGCCAAGATAAGCTATTAAAATAGCTTTCAAAGTAAAACCTATGTTCAAGCTTGGAT
The DNA here is from genome assembly GCF_034530895.1 of Nostoc sp. DedQUE08. Lineage (NCBI taxonomy): Bacteria > Bacillati > Cyanobacteriota > Cyanophyceae > Nostocales > Nostocaceae > Nostoc > Nostoc sp. DedQUE08. The sequence continues at coordinate 87,022 of NZ_JAVRCD010000005.1, read as the reverse complement.
TTTCGATAAATTGGTATATTTATTAAGTAAAATTTTATTATTTACAAGCTCATAAAATCAAGATTTACCGAGAAATTAAGAAAGTAATGCTGACAAAAATTGCGTTTGAAACAATTCTGGAACGTGCTTTGATGGGATACGGCTTATCTCCCGAAGAGGGAGTGGTATTGTTACAACAAACAGAGCCAGAGGCGATCGCAGCAATACGTACTACATCCGATACACTCCGCCACACACAAGCAGGCGATACTGTCACCTACATAATTAACCGTAATATTAACTTTACTAATATTTGTGAGCAGCACTGTAGTTTTTGTGCATTCCGTCGAGATGATGGTGATGCCGATGCATACTGGTTAGATTCGGCGCAAATTTTGGAAAAGGCGACAGATGCAGTAAAACGGGGTGCAACAGAAATCTGTATGCAGGGGGGATTAAATCCACAAGCACTGATAAATGGTAAATCTTTGCCCTACTACCTCAAAGTCGTAGAAACCATTAAACAGGAATTTCCCCACATACATTTACATGCTTTCTCTCCCCAAGAAGTGCAATTTATCGCCAGACTTGATGGACTGGAATATGCTGAGGTGATTACTGCTTTGCGCGATGCTGGTGTTGGCTCAATGCCAGGAACAGCAGCGGAAGTGTTGGACGATGAAGTAAGGCGGATATTGTGTCCAGAGAAGATTGACACAGCCACTTGGCTAGAAATTGTTAGCACTGCTCACAAATTAGGCTTGCATACCACTAGCACCATGTTATCTGGGCATATTGAAACCCACGAACAGCAAATCGGACATTTAGAAAAATTGCGATCGCTCCAAAAAACCGCCATCAATCGGGGATATCCAGCCAAGATTACAGAGTTTATTTTATTACCCTTCGTTGGTCAAGAAGCGCCTAAATCCTTACGTCGCCGTGTCGGACGCGATCAACCAGTTTTAAGTGATGCTCTGCTATTAGGGGCTGTAGCGCGAATTTACTTAGGTAATTGGATTCCTAACCATCAGCAGAGTTGGGTAAAACTAGGGCTTGCAGGCGCGACAGAAGCCTTAGCTTGGGGTTGCAACGATATCGGCGGCACATTGATGGAGGAACATATTACCACAATGGCAGGTGCTTTAGGCGGTACGTGTATGGAAGTGGAAACCTTGGAAAATGCGATCGCTTCTTTAGGAAGACCTTACCAACAACGAGATACTCTTTATCAAAAAGTTATTAGTCGTTAGAAATTGGGAATTGGGCATTGGGCATGGGAAAGAGGCAGAGGGGAAAGATTTACTACAACTTCTCCTCTGCTCCCCTGCTCCCCTGCTCCCCTGCCTCCCCTGCCTCCCCTGCCCCTCTGCCTCCCCTCCCCTGCACTCCACACTCTTCACTCAATTGATCCCCAAGTTACCAATCCAAGATAGGATGGACGTTGATTTACGTATTCTTTTACTTAATGCATATGAAGCGCTATTGGTCGCGTTTGCTTGCGCTGGTTTTGGTTGTAGCTATCGGCTTAATGGGTTGTTCTGGCAGTCCAGATAGTTTGACTGGGGATTATCGTCAAGACACCTTAGCTGTGGTCAATATTATGAGACAAGCTCTGGATCTTTCACAAGATTCACCAGACAAAGCAGCAATTCAAGCAGAAGCGCGTCAAAAAATTAATGACTTTTCAGCTCGCTACCAGCGGGTTAACTCTGTTTCTGGTCTTGGCTCGTTTACAACCATACGAACAGCCCTCAATTCCCTAGCTGGACATTACAGTTCTTACCCAAATCGTCCTGTACCCGAAAAACTCAAAAATCGTCTAGAAAAAGAGTTGCAGCAGGTAGAGACAGCGCTAAAGCGTGGCGGTTAACTATTTAATTACTAGTTCGTAATTCGTAATTCGTAATTAAAATGGCTACAGAGCTAACACTGATTATAAATATGAATTACGAATTAGTTTTACCACTTTGTTAAGTTGATCTGAGTCAAAGTTGAAAATTTTCAATTTTGTTTATGTAGCCACAGCTGCACACAGGCTCAAGCGACTCATAATTTTGATAGTGCAACCCGATCGATAACAAGCTCTGTGCTTGAATGACCTTGGTCGCGAATGAAAGTCAATGTTAAATTTGGAATTTTTGACGGTTTTACGCGCTTTTGCACCTGCTTAATTAACTCAGGTGTAATATCAAAATTAAACTTTTTTATACCTTGGTTTGGACTTGGTACATCAAAGAAATTAGCTGAACCGATATAGTAAGTATCGATATCAGCGATCGCTTTGAGGCTTGGTAAATTAAGATAAACGCTGTAGTTTCCTATTGGCTCACCCTGATAAGCGACTTGAATTTCCAACAGATAAACTTCCTCAGACCTAGCCGTACCAATTTCCAGAGGGGTAGATAAGGGAAAAGTTACTTGCGTTGGTGCCAATGGATTATCTGTCAACTTTGTTTTAACCTGTTGAGAGGAAATAAACTTTGCTTGCTGCTGCTCTTGAGTTGCAAGATTAAAGGATGATTGGGTATTCACTAAAACCTCATCTTTCCAATTAATTTGGCGAATATTATTTTGAGATACCTGTACGTATGTATTATTTAAATTAAGTATATTCAAAATAGTAAATATGATTAAAAACAGAGTAAAAATCAGCTTGGTCATAATTTAACTATTCATAATGTAAGTTCTTTGTCAATAGTTACTTACTGTTTATTAAATTTTACTGCAAAGATAACAGAATGGTGTTGTTGGCAAATTCAGTAGCTTAGTGACAAATAGATGAAAGCGATCGCGTACCTCATATAATTGAAGCGAGATAAACGCGATCGCCTTGAATTCACTTAAAGTCTTTCAAACTGCTTATATAAGTCAGATTTTAGTTACGCTAATTTGCGTAGCGTAATATTCTCAATGTAAATTTCCTGCGAACGAGCAGTACTATCTGAGACAAACTTTACCTCTATATTTTCTGTTTGAGGCTCTTTCAATTCAGATAACTGTGCATTCACTTCTTTAGTGATATCAAAAACAAAGGTTTTACTGTTTGCATCTTCGCCATGCACATCAAAGAAGTTAACAGAACCAACATAGTAGCGATCTATATCGCTGATTATGCTAGAGATCGACTTGGTACGGGGCAAATTGACATAGACGTTATAGTTGCCGATTGGTTTTTCTGTGAAAGACAATTTAACTTCCAACAAATATAATTCCTGTCCCACAGATTTGTTTGCAGTCCGAGCGTCTAAGAATACTGGAATTTTTTGCAGAGGAGTAGATAATGGCACAGTCACATCTGTCAATTTATTTAAGCTCTGATGAAGTTGTTGCCCATCAGCCAGAACAGAAACGGGTGAGGCTAGTCTAGCCCTCAATTCTGTTGGTTTTATGACAACGCTTTTAACAAGTGCTACTTTTGCATCTGGATCTAGGCGATCGTATTTATAGTCCACACTATAAACTGCATCAATGACTGATTGAGGAGTGTTGTGACTCACTAGATTACCATCTTCATCAGCAAAGGTATAGATTGGGGCTAAATTCGATGGTAGGGGCAAATCCTCCGGTTTCGCTTGTCTAGCTTCTTTTTGTTCTGGGTTTGTTGGTGCTTTTTGCCAAGACTCCCAATAGCGATCGATGCTAGAATGATGTATCCAAAAGATAGTATCGAATCCAGCAGTACCAACATCTCCCATTAGCCCGATTTGAGCGGGAGCAGGCTGATTATTCCAGATAGGATTGGCTGCATCACCAACATCACCACCTATGTAACCATGCATTTCACCATGAGGTGAGTTCTCAATTTGATTACTAAAATTGAGAGGCGATTGATTAAAAATATTAGTTTTGTATGCTTTGTTTTTATCCTTCTTAATCTGTTGTTGTTCGATTTGTTCAACCGCTCCACCGACAAAATTGAGGACACTATTTCTCAAATCTGTATATAGAGAGCTAGATGTGATAAATTCCGGTGGCATGGTTCTTTTGTCTGCCCTAGTGTAGTCCCAGTATGGAATTGCAAATTGAGGATCTTTAGAGAGTTTACGAACAATTTTTTCAAAGTAAACTAGGTAAAGTCGATGCCAAGGTAAAAAGTTCTTGCCAGCAATTTGAGCGATGGGTAAGTTTAAATTTTGATCGCGTCTTCCATGAGTGCAATGTTGCCAAGCCTCTAACAGTTTTTGTACCTCTTGTTGCTGCTGTGGATCGTTGAATGCAGCTTCAGTATATTTGTTACAGAGTGAGTTACTCTGGGGAAAATTACTCAAACCTGGAGTCCAATGGATTGCACCTTGGTAATACCAACTTTTAGAATCTTGACAAGCCAAAGCTCGCATTTGTGCCAAGGCATTTGCCAATGAGTTTAAATCCTTTTTACCTTTTTCAGAGAAAACACTACTGCGAGTATATTTTATCTGCTTCATTTGCACACCTTGGACATTTGGCTGGAAAGATTGGGCATAGGCTTTACTTGGCCCTAGCAGGATGCTGACAGTAGTAAATATTGCTAAAATCAAAGCGATCAATAATTTCTTCATAATTTTATTGAGAGTTTGAGTAGCACAGCAATATACGGATATAATCTAAGATATTCCGCATTTTAAATATTTTTTGGTTGATTCAGCTAGAAAAAATAAGTATTTTATTCCAGCTGCTACTTAGGCAAAATGCTAATATTCCTCTCACAACAAAAAACTACTAATTTATCAGAGTTTTTAAATGGGGAATATACATTGATATTAAGTATGACACTATGTCATATTTCATTAAATCAGAAAAAAATAATTATGTATTTATTGTGTCCAGAGTTTATTCTATTTAACAAAATACTTAAGACTTCTAAACATAGCGGGTCAATACTGTGTAGGTTTTGAGAAAAAGTGAAAGGAAAAATAAAAAAGTTTTAACCTAAACTCAATTCCAAGTTAAAAATGCTTTAGCCTAAGCAGTATTGATAGTACAATATGCTTGGCTTAAAGGTTATTGGTGTAGATAATTGGTCTTTCAAGACGCGATTTATTGCGTCTCTACATCTGGGTTTTCTTGCTCATTCTGAACTGTATTGATTGATGTGAGTGGAGATTGAATGGTTAACTTTCGGCTGCATCTTATTTTTGAGAAATAACTGCTCCAAGGTACAGAGAAGTCTGAGTGGCAGCTTCCTTCACTCAGTACTTTGGTGGAGCTAGGGGAATATAGAGTTTGAGAGCTATTTTGCGTAAGCCTCCGAAAGACAAGGAAGGAAGAAGTAGCGTTGATTGCACAATTTGGAGTTCCCCAAGTGGCGAAACCCACGCTCCTAGAGCCATTCATCCCGATAACAGACCGCTGTTTGTGGTAGGGTTAATCAACAGTGAGCTTAGTAGTGAATGCATTGGTGCTATACCAATCGCCACAGAGCCAACTGTTCTGCCTAGTCAATGGCTAGTCGATTAAAGTTATAGCTGAAGCTGAAGGTGCATCCAAGTTAGTTACTGAGTCAGAGAGTTTATTATTTTACATATCTAAATTTTCTCAAACTTTTGTAGTGGGCTGGAAAGCCAGCTCAGTTAGCGACTTCCAGTTTAAAAAACATCCCATCCCTGCGGGACGCTTTGCGAACGTAGGGGTACAATGTTTACAACTTATACAAATGTAAAAATAATTTTGGATAATTTATTTTTTGTCAGTTCCTTAATGTAATTTCAATGTGGAACAGCTTATAAAAAATATGGCAACAGAAATACGTGTTTAGGAGTCTTGAAAAAGTAGGTTTCAAAATCTTTGTTACTGAACTATAAATTTTGATACACATTGCCCACAATTATCTAAGTTGGGGCCGATGATTATTGTGTTCATCTACTGCTAGATATGTCTAACCGTCCCTTGAACTTTGCAAGATCGATATTATTTTGGCGGCGCTTATTTGCTGTTGTTTTTACTAGTAGTTTTTTGCTCCCCAACTTGGGAAGCGAACCAGCAAGGGCGCAAGTAACTGAGTATTGTCAGTTATCATCAGCTGCGGCGCAAGAAAAAGAAAGCTTACGTTTGTCAGCGCTTAAAGGCAAACAAGATGCTCAAACGCGCTACCAAAGCATAATACAAGAACAGGCGCAGAAATTAAAGCAATGTCGCTCTCGAACTTGGCCGCAAACTCAAGCCCTTTGGTTACGCTTGTATCCGTGCGATATTCAGCCAGGAATAATCGATCAGGTTATGGATCGGATTGTTAATGGTGGCTATAACCAAGTTTATATAGAAGTATTTTACGATGGACAGGTACTATTACCAGCAAGAGCTAACCCGACAGTTTGGCCTGCTGTGATTCGCACTCCAGGGGCAGAAAATATTGATATACTCGCTACGGCAATTAAAAAAGGTCGGCAACGTGGTTTGAAGGTCTATGCCTGGATGTTTACCACAAATTTCGGCTATACTTACGCCCAGCGCCCAGATAGAGAAAGTGCGATCGCTCGTAATGGCAAAGGTCAAACGAGTTTATATGTGGTAGATAATGGCTCTCAACTATTTATCGACCCCTACAACCTGCAAGCAAAACGAGACTACTACAAATTGGTACAAGAAGTTTTGCGCCGTCGTCCAGATGGCTTGCTATTGGATTACGTGCGTTATCCTCGCCAAGCTGGAAGTGATTCTATCGCCACTAAAGTTTCAGATTTATGGCTATTTAGTCCCGCAACCCAAGAAGCTTTATTTAAACGGGCACAGAATTACAAAGGGCTGGACTTGATTCGCCGCTTTTTGAGTAAGGGATTCGTCACTCGTGGAGATGTAGCTGAAGTTGATAAGCTTTATCCCCAGGAAGGAGAACCCCTTTGGCAAGGACGCATCCCACTAGCGCAAAAGTCAATCCTGCCTGCAACCGATAGACAACCAGTTTTACAATGGGAGTTGTGGCAGCTTGCCGTTGCCCACGCTATGCAAGGAATTCTAGATTTTGTCACCATCGCTAGTTACCCTGCAAAGCAGCAAGGTGTTTCTACAGGAGTGGTGTTTTTTCCTGATGGCAACCAAACTGTTGGACAAGGGTATGATTCCCGTTTACAACCTTGGGATCGTTTCCCCAATACATTAGAATGGCATCCTATGGCTTATGGGAATTGCGGTAATGCCAGTTGTATCGTGTCGCAAGTGCAAAGGGTTTTGAGTATGGCAAAACCGGGTACACAGATAATCCCAGCTTTAGCCGGTCAGTGGGGAAAATCTGTTAGTAATCGTCCATCCCTAGAGGTGCAAATGCAGGCACTCCGGCAATTTGCCCCCCAACTGAAGGGAGTTAGCCACTTTGCCTATTCTTGGCAATATCCTCAGAGTGATAGCGATCGCAAATTCTGTCGAGTTAAGTAGACTTTTTGCAGAATTAGTAAAAAGGGATTGAATTTCCCTTTTAACTTTTAACTGATAGAATCACACACTTTACAAATTCATACTAAATATAGTTAACATCATAACTACAGCTTAAGTATAGTGTGTAGCGAGTCGTTGGAATGCCGAGGGTGCTGGACTATCTGCGAGGTACTGGCGTATTATCTCAGCACACGCACCTGGGCTTAACAAAGAGGTATCAACTTCAAGATCATAGATGCCAGGGATGTGGACTTCACGTTGCCATAACTGAACCGGATGTGGTATTGGGGAGTCAGCTGTACTTCCCACATTCCACCCGGTGTTTTGTCGTCGTTCCATAACGATCTCGATGGGGCAGTGAACGCCTACAAACAAAACCGGCAATCCCTTCAAACGTCGGGCACTATCAGCCAGAATACCCCGCTTTATTGCGTAGGCGTCATGGTGTCCGACATCAACCACGACATTCAGACCCAAACGGCTGTGGGCAGCGATAGACTCATACATAGCACTGTAAAGAATGGGAACAAAGGGTTCGATGTCCTGGCGTTCTCCCCCTGGCCGCAAACCGATCCCAGGCAGGTATCGTGCGGGAGTCATTTGCATAAATCTATCAACACCCAAATTCATCCACAGACCATCAAATGTCTCCTGAATCACTGCGACAATGCTCGACTTCCCCGATCGCGGGACACCATTCAGGATGATAATCTGTCCTAACTCCTGTGTCTGCCCCATGATTCCTCCTAGCATCCTTAATACATATAGTTAGCAGTTCCACGTTAGGGCTAAAACGTTGAATAGGCAAGAATTCAGGAGTCAGAATTTAGAATTCAGAATCAAGACGCTGTGCGTAGCGTCTCTGAAAGAGAAGCCTCTCGAACGCGAGTGCATTTCCTTTTGGGAAAAGAGAAGGCTTTACGCTGCGCTATCCGCCAGTTCTACAGAATTCAGAATGAATTTAGGACTCTTGAATTCTGTTCGATTGTCCGAAAAATGACTTTATTACCAAAGTTTCGGCAGGTTCAGTTCGCGATTAAGTCCCTACTTTTCAACTCAATTTAAAGCCAAGTCCTCTGGTGTATTACAGTTAAATAGCATTTCGGGTTCTGCTAAGGGCAAAACTTCTACCGGATATTGCCGAAGCCACTGCTGAAACGATCGCCCGCCTTGGTTGATAAACTCTAGGAGTTGTGGCAGACAGCGACGGCGATAGAAACCACACAGAGGCTCCCAACCTTTGGGATGATAAGCTAAAGCTGCGATCGCATTATCCCCCACGCGATCGAGTTGAGTTATCCAATCTTGCAACACCTCAACCCGCAACCTCGGTAAATCGCAAGCTAGCAGCAGCACCCATTCTGTCTTGACTTCGGCTAGCCCTTGAGCAAATCCAACTAAAGGCCCGTGGGCTAAAGATTCTCCAGACAAAGGTACTTCCCAAATAAACTCACAACCAGTCAAAAGCAAATCTTGATAGCGTTCTGGCCAGGGAGTTACTACATAAACTGTATCAGCACAGCTTTGAGCAATCCCACAAACTCGCTGCAACAACGGCACTCCTTCAATGGGAATCAAGGCTTTATCTTGACCCATCCGAGAACTCTTACCCCCAGCTAACACAATCGCTGTTAATTCGCTTCTGGTCGTCATAGTTATAGATCGAATTGGGGTCTGGGTACTAGTAACTGAGGATTAGGCACTAGAGAGGAGAATAATACATATTCAATGCCCAATGCCCAATGCCCAATGCCCTATGCCCTATGCCCTATTTTGACTTTTCTCCACTTGCTGCAATAAATGCTCTACGCTTTCTGCTGGTGCCAGACACTTCAAACCTTGGCAAACTAACCCAACGCTTCTCTCTGGTAAATCAGATGTTATCGCAAACACAGCTGCGGGTAAATACTTGGGAATCAAAGCGTTGATTTGCTCAGTTGTGCTGCGAATCAAGGTAGAATTACGATACCAATCCAAAGCTGTAAACAAGCTGGGACAAGCTTGGGGAGCGCGATGCATTATACTCCTAAAAGCTTTCAAACCAAGTTCCGCTAAATCCAAATAATCTAGATTATCGGTGAGTAGGGCAAGACGGACAAGGTTAGCGATCGCAATTCCATTAGCTGATGGTGTAGCATTATCTGCATAACTCCGCTCTCTGACAATTAAATCTTGACTAGAATCGCTTGATGTGTTATAGTAACCACCTAATTCTACACTCCAGAGAAATTCGTTGAATTCATCTTGGATAGCGATCGCATTTTCTAACCATTGCTTATGCTCAGGGTTGCAAGCTTGTAAATCCAAGAGAGCTTTAACAAACAAAGCATAATCTTCAGACTGCGCTAAAACGGTTGCTTCTCCTTGATAGTTGAGTCTCTGGAAACGTTCATTGACAAACTGATTTTCCAAAATAAAATTCGCCGCTCGTGCTGCTAATTCCAGATATAACGGTTCTTGAAAAACCCCAGCAGCCTTAGCCAGCCCAGAAATCATCAAGCTATTCCAGGCGACAATCATCTTTGTATCTGTCACCGAGGGAATGCGACCTGGCCAGTTAGTAGTTTTTGCTTCTTGGTTGTTACGAGCCGGGGGAAAAGTTTCTAAAGACTCAGAACTAACGCCATAGCGAGCGTTAAAGAGCTTACTCAGTGCTGTTTCCAGGGTTGCACTCAGTTGACCTGAATGCCGTCTTTGCAAAACATTACGTCCTTCAAAGTTACCGTTAGGCGTCACCGTAAACTGTTGTTGTAATTCTGTTAATTCTTCAAGCGTTAACAGTTGTTGTAATTCGCTGTAACTCCAAACATAAAAGGCTCCTTCTTCTGGTTCTACTGCCGTGGGAACAGTGAAGCTGTCGGCATCTTGAGCAGCATAGAAGTAACCTTCAGGCGCAGTCATTTCCCGCTTCAGCCATTGTACAGTTCCAGCAACCGCCCTCTCAAAGGCTGGCTCTTGTACTCCTGCACTCCATAAAGAAGCCAGATACTCGACAATTTGTCCATTGTCGTAAAGCATCTTTTCAAAGTGGGGTACTGTCCAAGTCGGGTCAACAGTATAGCGATGAAAACCACCGGCTACATGGTCATAAATGCCCCCTAGCGCTAAGTCTAGTCCTCGCTGGGTAGAAACTTGCTTGCCATCATAGCGAGATTCAAAATTAAATCGAGTTCCCCGCAGCGCTAATTCTGTGTAGGGAATCATCGGAAAGCTATTGCCAGATTGATTAGGAGTAATTACACCTGTGCTGGTTTCCCAACCTTGGCGGAGTAATTCCCGGTCTTCAAGCTCATCTGTTGTACCGTCTTGCAATACCGCAGACGTGAGCAGAGACTCAATAATTAAGGCTTTGCGTTGCTGTAATTCTGCTTTTTCGGTGTCGTAATAACGGCGAAGGGCTTGCAACACCTGCAAAAATCCCGGACGACCATAGCGCGGGTCTACAGGAAAATAAGTACCAGCGTAAAAGGGCACTAAATCTTCTGGGGAAAGAAAAATATTTAAAGGCCAACCCCCTTGACCGCTCATCATCTGCAAAGCTTGCATATAGATGCTATCGAGGTCAGGTCTTTCTTCCCGGTCTACTTTGATGGGAAGATAATTGGTATTCATGTAGTCAGCGATCGCAATATCAGAAAAAGCCTCGCCTTCCATGACAGTACACCAGTGGCAACTAGAATAGCCAATGGAAAGAAAAATCGGTTTATTTTGCGCCCTTGCAGTTGCAAGCGCTTCATCACACCAAGGCCACCAATCAATTGGGTTTTCGGCGTGTTTGCGGAGATAGAGGCTCTTAGCTTCAGCAAGGCGATTAGTCATGATTAAATGCAATTAGTTGCCTTCTTTGCTCAGTCTATCCTGTTCTTAGGAGTGTGAGCCTAGACAGCTATATACATTAAGTAAGAAATTCAACGAGCGAATTATCCCTTTCTTTTTAATCTCGCCTAAGTAAGTTGGTGTAAAAAAATGCAGTTTTGTAGTCAGCACTAACTACAAGGCAATTAATTATCCTTATATAAGGGACTTTCAGCAAACGTAGGGGTGCAAGGCTTTGTGCCCCTACAAATCTACAAATAATTTTGGATAATTTATTTTTTCTCAGTCCCTAATAATTGGGTTTATCTACGCCTACTTACTTACACCACTACAACTTATGAAACATTTTTATTGAAAAGATCGCAATAGCAAGCTAACAATATTTGGTGGTGTTTCTCGCACAGGTGATGCTGTCTTTGTTTGTATTAAAGTATTTGGGCTAAGTCCTGCTATCAGATGGAGCAAGAAGGTGATGATGGCGGCTTGCATAAGTTTTTCCAGCATGGCACGTCTCTTGTAAATGGATAGCATTTCAACTGTGACTGGTTATTCTAAATACACCTCGTACTCCCGATTTACCGAATCTAACAAAAATAACTTGATAAATGCCGAAGGAAATCCTAAAAAAATGTTTAAAATGTTACTGGTAGTTAACATAATTTCCTAAGCAAATCGGATTTCGGTTATCGGTTTAATCAATACATCGCCAAGGTTGTACAGCAAAGTCCGAGATATAAGATTGGCGACAATTGAAGTTTTTTGATTTATTCTTCCCTAAACCGGAATATTTTCTTAGACAGCTTTTGTCGCTAAAAAGTGCCCTTGGAGGTTGAATCTATTGCAAAAGCAGATTTTGCTCCTTTGGTGAATCAGACAGAATAGCCAAGATTTACTTATATCTACTTAGCAATAGTAGAGATCAGCCCCAGTTTCGTGCTGTCACCGATAAAATGTATTTAAAGTAGCCACAAACACGCTTCCATGATTCCTATCGTTATTGAACAATCGGGTCGAGGTGAACGCGCCTTTGACATCTACTCACGGCTGTTACGTGAGCGCATCATCTTTTTGGGACAACAAGTTGATAACAATATTGCCAACTTGATTGTTGCCCAACTGCTGTATTTGGATGCTGAAGACCCGGAGAAAGACATTTATATGTACATCAATTCTCCCGGTGGTTCGGTGACGGCTGGTATGGGCATTTTTGACACTATGAAGCATATTCGCCCTGATGTCTGTACAATTTGTACCGGATTAGCAGCGAGTATGGGCGCTTTTCTCCTCAGCGCGGGTACTAAAGGTAAGCGGATGAGTCTACCCCATTCTCGGATTATGATTCATCAACCTTTAGGCGGCGCTCAAGGACAGGCGACTGATATTGAAATTCAGGCGCGGGAAATTCTGTACCATAAGCGGCGGCTAAACGACTATTTAGCTGAACATACAGGTCAACCAATTGAGCGGATTGCTGAAGATACTGAACGTGACTTTTTCATGTCGCCAGAGGAAGCCAGGGACTACGGTTTGATTGACCAAGTGATTGACCGTCACGCCGCTGGTAGCCGCCCAGCAGTTGCTGTTCTTAATTAATAGTCACGATTGGTAAATGATGATTTACCACTTTTAATTTCCTTAAACCCTAAAAATAACCCCTTTTCATAACTGAAGAGGGGTTATTTGACTTACAGCAGTTTTTATGTATTTAGACCACAATTATGAGACCTAACCCCAGCCCCTTCCCTACTAGCGTTGGGGAGAAAATCAAAGCCTCTCTCCTTGTTATCAAAACAAACTTTTTGTGACTAAATAATACCAAGCAATTTGAATTTTATTTTCAACTTCATACTATTAAGGTCTTTTTCAGACTGTATTTTTTTTATTAAAAGCTTAATTTAGATTTAGATTACAAAGACACTAAGTCATTTTGTACAGTGTGTAATATCAAAAATCAATACATTTATCTTTAGGAAGAAACATCATGAATTGCTTCAAATCAAGTCTTAAGCTAACGTTGCTAACTTTATTAACTTGTGGATTGGTTTCCCCAGCTTTTGCGACACCCGATAACGACAATAGTATTTTTGCAGCCGATTTTGAAGGGAATTTGAATAGTGGTCAAGGATTTCTTCAGATTAAAGGCGATGTCACCACCACCGATGACTTAGAAGACTTTAGAAAAGTGCTACTCACGGGGCGCTCTAATTTACGTTTAAGACTGGAAGGCGTTGCCCCGAACGGAGGACGGACAGATTTGTTATTAGTTAGGGATTCAAACAACAATGGTCAAATCGATCGCAATCAAGGCGAAGTGATTGGTCAAAGTCGCGACTCATTTTCCCACCAAATTACACGCCAGAATCTAGCCGCAGGAAATTACTTCGTCATTATCCGAAGCAGACAGTTTAGCTCAAACAAAGTTCAGTATCAAGTCAGTGTAGATGCACGGGTGTAGTCAGTTCTGTAAACTCGCCGATCAAAAGCGCGATCGCGCTTTTGATCTTCCTCAACTCAAGAGGGTATTTTTCCCTCGTTAACCCTAACCCACTAATTGTCTACTTTGTCAATGCATAAGTTCTAGACGAATCAATTCTGGATAGCCCAGGTGCGGTACAATTTCAATTCGCACACGAGGCATAGTTAATCACAGTTTTATTTCCGCTCAAATAATACTATCTTTGGCAAATTCGTATTAGTTATTACTAGGAGTTATGCAAAAATTGCTAAAAAGCTTAATTTATCGAACCACCTTCTCTGTGAGAGGCTGACGCCAAGGCGCAGCGTATCGAAAAGAAGAGCGCCGAGAATTCGTAGAGTGTGCGTAACTCCTAATTACAAATGAAAAATCACAAATGACTAATCAAAATCCTGCTATTGGGTCTGGCTGAGATTGTAAGTATTTGAGAAATCCATGTAATTCTTCTTCAGTCAGCAAAGTCCGCCCGCGCTTACCATAGGTTTCAATCAGATGTTCCCGTCCTTGTTCTGGTGTCCAGCCTAAGCGCTGGATTTCGACATCTGTTTTAGCAATTACATCCGACAAATCTGCTGGTGTTGGTTGAGATGCAAGGGATGCAAGGTATTGCCGGAAGTCTAGTAATTCTGCTTCTGTCAGCAAAGTACGCGATCGCTTACCATAAGTTTTAATCAGATGCTCCCGTCCCCGTTCTGTTGTCCAGCCTAAACGCTGCATTTGGACATCGGTCTTAGCTAATATCTGAGATAAATCCTCAGAAGATATTCTAGTAATTACATTGTCTGATTCTTCTGAGTATGTAGAGAAATTTTGGAACTCTTCATATTCTGCATCAAGATTGCTGGGGTATTCTACTATAGGTTGAGCTTCAAAATATTTGAGTAATTCTAATAGTTTTTCTTGAGTAGGCGAATTCTGACTTTGCTTGCTAGAAGTTGTTGTAACATACTCCTGTTCCTCCTCTTTCATCCAACATAACCGTTCGATTTCAGAATTAATTTGTCCCTGCTGTTCCATCCAACATAACTGTTCGATGTCAACATTAATTTTGGCACTCACAACTCGATTTAATGGTTGAGATTCAAGGTATTGAAGGAAGTCTAGTAATTCTAATTGTGTCAGTAAAGTACGCGATCGCTTCCCATAATTTTTTATGAGATGTTCCCGTCCCTGGTCTATTGTCCACCCTAGTCGCTGCATTTCAACGTCTGTTTGAGCAATTACTTCAGAAAAATTCACAGGTCATAGCTTCCTTACTGTTTCAAGAGCCTATGTTATTAGTCATTAGCCCTTACAAATGACTAATGACCAATGACAAATGACAAATGACAAATGACTAATCAAAATCCCGCTATTGGGTCTGGCTGAGATTGTAAGTATTTGAGGAATCCGTGTAATTCTTCTTCAGTCAGCAAAGTCCGCCCGCGCTTACCGTAGGTTTCAATCAGATGCTCCCGTCCCTGTTCTGGTGTCCAGCCTAAACGCTGAAGTTCGACATCTGTTTTAGCAATTACATCTGATAAATCCACTGGTTCAGCTTTTTTCTTTCTCTTTCCTGTCACTGACGGGGTAGCGACATTTTCTTGAGGACTGTAACTCCGGGGTGTAAATGGTGTGACATTGTTGGCAGAAATTGCCGGAAAGGTTTGATTTTCTGGCTGGTTATCAAAATTTATTTCCAAGTTCTCAACTGGCGGATCGAATTCTAGCTCCTGCTTGGCAGTCATCGGAAAGTTTTGACCTAAATTCTGGGTATAGGTATCGTTTAGAGGCGCAGCATTGCTGTACCCGTATTGTTCCTTACTATTTGTTACTACTTCTGGTTTGATGTTCCGTTCTTTGGAAGGCGGTATAGAGATTTCTTTGTCGCTGACTGCTGGCCACTGACTACTAACAAAATCCTTATCTTTGGCCGAGGAATAAGCAGCAGGCTCACTCAATCCACCTTTAGTATTCAAGTCAGGATTTAGCTGTGCTGGGGAAACTGGACTTGAGGTCAACGCCACTGATTCTAGTGGCGCGTTTGTAATACCCAAAACTATCAGTGCCCTGGTTCTAGCTTGGTCTTCTGCTGCTTCGACTGTTTCTGCTGCTGCCATACCCGTAGCACGGGTTACGCCTTCAATTTGCACGCTTGCCCGAACAATATATTTTCCTTGAAAAATTTGCACTAATTCAGAAATCAAACTGCCTTTGGGATACAAGCTCTGGAATTGAGCCAACATAATACTGCTACCAATCTAAATATTTTTAATAAGGGGGTTGATACTGCTTGTATGTTTAAGCTCTATCAGCTGCCCTTACTTTAATTTACATCCACTCGATACCCAGGATGCCTGTCAATATTGCATTTATTTATTTTTAATTGTTTACTATCTGTCATCAGTTTCTTGGCAGGCGATGAGTAGGTATAATTCTCTCCTCTGAGCCGTCAAGGTGATATTCTTGCTTTGCCTGGTGTCCCAATTGTAGCAGTAGCTCTTTTTTGACGAAATTTTTGGTCAGTGCTAACTTATCTGGGTAGTCTTGCTTGCAATGCTATACTGATTACCCAAGTCTATATCTAGAACTATTTTCTGGAAGTGCGCTCTAAATCTACAATAATGGAGATAAGGTTCGCCCTCGCTGCTTATTAAGCTGCTTACCTAATTGTTACCGATTCTACATGTGGGAAAATTGGGTTCACCAGCAGTTCCTCCTAGTTAAAAATCAGAGTTTAATGGCGTAAAATTACCTTCTCTCTAGACAATCAAACACCTGTAGTTTCCACGCCACTTGACGGCAGTGCGGTCTTGGGGAGACCCCAGACGCTCGCAGACTCGCTAAGGCTTTTAGCGTCTCCCCTTGGAAAAGACCGCAGTGGCTCCCTTGCATAGCGCTTTTGGGCAGTATGGATTCTCTAAACCCAGCTTCTTAAAAACCCGTCGCGTAATTAACTAGCGGGGCTAAATTTTAATCAGGTGTGCAATCTTAAGTTTGGTTAGGTGAAGGGACTTGAACGCAGGCGAATTCTGAGAGCATCGTGCAGTGAGAAGTTTGTAAACGCCCAGAGTTGTCCGTGGGTCGGCTTCTTTGCAAAGGAACTGCGGGAGTAGTTTCCCCCTCTTACTGGGTCGGGCTTCCTTTCCTTAGAACTTAGGAAGCTTGCTTCAGAGCAATTAGTTTCCAGCTTGTTTCTGTAAGCCGTGAGGGTATACAGAAATGAACCAGATTAAACAACAAATGATGTTTTGACCAAAGGTCGGTTCACTGCATGGAATTTTCAATCGCTACACTCCTTGCCAATTTCACCGATGATAAATTGGTAGCTCGGAAGGTTTTAGAAAAGAAACTTGGCTGTGAAGATGAAAAAAGTTTACAAAAACTTCACATTGCCTTAGATGTTCTGGAAAAAATCGGTATTTTAGTGAAGGAACGGGGCAAGTACCGCCGTGTCTCAGAAGAGGGAATAATCGAGGCAAAACTCCGTTGTTCTAGTAAAGGTTTTTGCTTTGCTATTCAAGATGTGGAAGGAGCCGAGGATATTTACATCCGCGAAAGTCATCTGAGTAATGCTTGGAATGGCGATCGCGTTTTGGTAAGAGTTCTCAAAGAAGGCAGTCGCCGTCGCTCTCCCGAAGGTGAGGTGAAGCTGATTCTCGAACGCTCTAACCACACTTTACTGGCACGAATCAAGCAGGTAGAAACTGGTTTTCGGGCTGTGCCTTTAGACGATCGCTTACTGTTTGAACTCAAGATTCAACCTAACGGGGCGAAGTTAGAAGAAGCGATCGATCATCTGGTTCATGTGGAAGTTTTGCGTTACCCGTTGGCACAATATCCTCCCCTTGGTCGAGTGGTGCAAATCCTCGGTAGCGATGCCGAAGCCGCTGCTGATATAGATTTAGTTACGTGCAAACACGACCTTTCCCGGACTTTTCCAGATAATGTTCTAGAAGCAGCTGCGAGGTTGCCCAAAAAGCTCCTGAAAGCAGACCTGAAAAATCGGCTAGATTTACGTAATTTGTTTACTCTCACGATTGAAGGAGTAAATAGCGATACCAAAGTTATAGAAAACGCTTTTAGTTTAGAAAAAAACTTAGCTGGAAATTGGCTTTTGGGCGTTCATATCACCGATGTTTCTCACTATGTCCAACCTGATGAAGCCTTAGATAGAGAAGCACTCAAACGCGGCAAATCAGTATATCTAGGAGAATTGGTGTTACCAATATTGCCCCCAGCAGTAGCAGAACGCTGTTCTTTAGTACCTGGGAGCGATCGCTTAACCATCTCTTTTTTAATTACAATCGATCCCCAATCGGGAGAAGTGCTGGAATGGGAAATTCAACCCAGTGTAATTAACGTCGAGACTGCACTGACTACAGAACAAGCCCAAGCAATTCTCACAGGTGAAGTTGAAGATAAATCATCACAGGTTTTCCAAATCCTGCAAGACCTCCAAGCCTTGCAAACTGCCGTGAAACAGGTACGCTTGACTCGTGGTAGCCTCCAGTTGAATCTGCCGCCTAGCCAAAACGCCTATTATGATGAAGGGATTCTCGGCGCTGTGGTGGTGAATGATTTACCAGTGCGATCGCTACTCACGGAGTTGGTGTTATTAGTTAATCAACTGTTTGCAACTCACTTAAACGCCCTTGGTGTTCCGGCTATCTGGCGAGTTCAAGGTACTCCTGATGTTGAAGATGTCCAGGAAATGCTGAAATTGGCAGTCAATTTAGGCGTTGACCTCACATTAGATCCAGAAGTTGATATCCAACCCTTAGATTACCAACATTTGACCACAGCTTTTGCTGAATCTCCCTCCGAGCAAGTTCTTACTTACTTATTACAAGATACACTGAAGCCGTCTGCATACAGTACCACCAAAGGATCTCACTTTGGTCTGGCACTACCGCAATATGTCCACTTTAGCGCTCCCTTGCGGCGGTTCCCAGATTTGCTCATGCAGAGAGTGTATTACACGCTACTGGAAAACGGACGCGATCGCCGCAATACCCGTGTCAGAGAGCGCGTTAACCTACGCCACTCCTCCAGCCACGAGGAAATTAACTGGAACGTTTTACCCCCAGAATTGCAACAAGAACTGCAAAGCGATTTGACCAGGGTAATTGTTCAAATCAACGACCGAGAAAAAGAAGTCCAAGAAGCCGAAGCCGATTTAGCCGGACTGCAAAAAGCCCAACTGATGAAGCAACGCATCGGTCAGGTATTTCAAGGCGTGATTACCGGGGTTCAATCCTACGGTTTCTTTGTGGAAATTGAAGTACCCGCAGCTGAGGTGGAGTCCAGCACTAATCATGGTGTGCCTTTGCGGGTAGAGGGATTGGTACACGTCAGTTCTCTCAAAGATGATTGGTATGAATATCGCGCCAGACAACAGGCACTATTTGGGCGCAAAAATCGCGCTTCTTATCGACTAGGCGATCGCGTCGCCGTCCAAGTTAAGAGTGTCGATTATTACCGTCAGCAGATTGATTTGGTGACAGTAGGCAGCGATGGTGTCGCCAAAGGTTTAACTGGCAATGATTCTCGTGATGACCTTTCAGACCTCTACTTACCAAATGATATGGAGCCTGATGACCTAGATCCTTACTCTGAGGACGAGTAAAATAAACTACAACTTACGTGTCAAATAACACCAAACCTTTAATTTTAGGCGTATCGGGCGCATCTGGTCTGATTTACGCTGTTCGCGCGATCAAATTTTTGCTAGAAGCGGAGTATAGCATTGAATTGGTTGCCTCTAAATCAACTTACATGGTTTGGCAGTCAGAACAGGAAATTCGGATGCCACCAGAACCAACCGGGCAAGAACAATTCTGGCGAGAGCAAGCTGGTGTTGCACTTGCCGGTAAACTCCGGTGTCATCCTTGGAGCGATGTCGGAGCCGGAATTGCCAGCGGTTCCTTTGCCACTCTGGGGATGATGATTATTCCATGCAGCATGAGTACAGTAGCAAAGCTAGCGGTTGGCTTGAGTTCCGATTTACTAGAACGGGCAGCGGATGTCCAACTCAAAGAAGGGCGAAAGCTGGTTATTGTCCCGCGTGAAACGCCTTTTAGCCTCATCCACCTGCGTAACTTAACTTCTTTAGCAGAAGTTGGAGTTAGAGTTGTCCCCGCTATTCCCGCCTGGTATCACAATCCCCAAACCATCGAGGATTTAGTTGATTTTGTAGTTGCCCGTGCTTTAGATCAACTAGATATTGACTGTATTCCAATTCAGCGGTGGCAAGGTCGTCGCTAACGCCCTAAGTGGATTTATTGTAAATTTCACAATAGTCCTAAAAAGGTAATGATAGAGATGGCTGGTGCGATTCGTTGATTAGTGAATCACGGTACTCAGTCCGTAAATAACTAATCCAGCCCGACAGCAGATTACTGTCCTCAAAAGGCTGAACTCTCGGATTGATGCAGGTGCAAGTCCTGTCATTCAGACTCAGAATTGACTCCTTACCTGCCCACACCGAACAAGCTCGGTTCTTGTAGAGTGAAGCTGGGAACAGGGCGCAATCAGACGACCGTTGCGGGTTGACACTGGCGCTAATAGGGAGTTCCTATGATGAAACAGAGCCTAGAAAAACGACTTACTCTACGGCAGGGCGCAACGCAAAAACCCCTGACCGCACTGGAGATCATTCCCGCCGAACTATCTGCCAAAGATCGGCAAGAGTCCAGGGAATCCAGTAGTCGAATTGGCTACATCTAACGGAACAATCAATCTCTCCGAGGGAACGAATAAAAACGAGTTGTGGGTCTAGGGGCTTTTCGTTCCCCAAGTAGCCCAGACGAGCGGAGGAATCCCCACAATTCGGGTAGGACAGACCGTAATTGGTCTGAGGTGTTCAGAAAATACAAACTCTAGAAGAGAAAATGATTAGACACAGTTACAAAACTAGTGAATCTTGGAAAGCCTTACCGTGGAAGAAGTTCCGCCGAAATCTTTTCCGCCTTCAAAAGCGCGTATTCAAAGCTGTTCAAGTTGGTGACAAGCGGAAAGCTAGGTCACTCCAAAAGCTTATTCTAAAATCCACCTCGGCTCGATTTCTTGCAATAAGACAAGTATCTCAGCTAAACGCTGGCAAAAAGACGGCGGGTATTGATGGTAAGAAATTCCTCTCATCTGAAGAACGCTTCAACCTTGAAGAACTACTGAAAATGAATAGTGGAAATTGGAAGCATCAAGGATTACGGGAAATCCCTATACCTAAAAAGGATGGGACAACTAGAATGCTTAAGATACCAACCATTGCAGATAGAGCTTGGCAATGCCTTGCAAAATATGCACTCGAACCAGCACACGAAGCCACTTTCCACGCCAGAAGTTACGGGTTTAGAACGGGGCGCTCTGCCCACGATGCACAGAAATACATCTTTGAAAACCTTAGATCATTTTGCAATGGAATAGAAAAACGAGTAATTGAACTCGATATTGAAAAGTGCTTCGACAGGATTAACCACTCAGCAATAATGGATGAACTCATTGCCCCCAAAGGCTTAAAACTCGGAATATTCCGATGCCTCAGAGTGGAGTTAACCCAGAATTCCCTGAACAAGGAACCCCACAAGGGGGAGTGGTCAGCCCATTACTAGCAAATATTGCACTCAACGGGATTGAGAGTATACACAGATATCACTCTCAATATAGAGAGGGTAGAAGGATTACACCTAAAACATCGGCAGATAAAATTGCCGAGCCATCAATCCGATACGCGGACGACATGGTTATTATACTCCGACCTGAAGATGATGCAACAGAGATACTTGAAAGAATCAGCGAGTTTCTCCGCAAACGCGGAATGCAAGTAAGCCAAAAGAAAACCAAAGTTACCGCCGCGACAGATGGGTTTGATTTCCTCGGCTGGCACTTTAAAGTCCAGAAAAACGGAAAGTTCAGAAGCACTCCCTCAGTGGACAACTTCAAAGCATTCCGTAAGAAAGTAAAACACATCGTCAACAACTCGAATTATGGTGCTACCTCAAAGGCTGAGAAATTAGCTCCGGTAGTAAGAGGTTGGAGAAATTACCATAAGTTCTGCAAGATGGACGGGTCTAGAGACTCGTTATACCACATCCAAAAAAGAGCTTACACGGTATTCAATAAGGAAACCAAGCAGAACCGCTATTCTAGCAAAGAATTACTAGACAAAGCATTCCCAAAGGTTTCTTACTCCGAAAACAAACACGTTTCTGTCAAAGGAACTAAATCACCTTACGACGGAGATACAGCCTATTGGAGCGAACGTAATAGTAAGCTCTACAACGGCGAAACCTCTAAAGCTCTTAAGAAGCAAAACCATAAATGTGCTTCCTGCGGTTTAAAATTCATCGATGAAGAACGGGTTCACCTGCATCACATCGACGGAAATCACGCCAACTGGAAGAAAAATAATCTGGAAGCAATTCATGAGAGTTGCCACGATTACAAACACATGAGCAAAAGCGCAAGCTAAGAACATCGGGAGCCGTGTACACGGAAACGGGTACGCACGGATCTAACTGAGAGGTGCAGGGAATAATATCCCTCATCGACTCAACCATAGTATCAGTAGTCAGCGAATAGTAATTAACGTAAGTTCGATGAACCTCTCCCGGACAACCTCCCTCTCCCACGGGGAAAAAGAGGAGCAACGATAACATTAGGGTTTTGGCTCCCCTCTGGGTGTCCAAGAGGGGTTGGGGGACAACGTTAATTAGTGAAGAATAACCAGACTGTTCGCTGACTATTGACAACTGACCGCTGATAATTGACAACTGACAAAATTGCTATGGCTGTAATTCGCTTAATTCTATTGGTGGCAGTACTGGGAGGACTAACGCTGTTATTAGTCCAAAATTTCTCACCTGCCCTATCGCTAGTATTTTTGGGCGTGCGAACTCAACCATTACCACTAGCGATATGGATTTTGTTCAGTACTGCCACTGGTGCTTTCACATCGATATTGATTGCTACCTTATTTAATTTATCCAATTATTTTGTAGCAGGACAACGCCAAACTCCTAACAGAAGAACCACCCCTTCAAGTCGTGCGAAGGCAACCCAAAGAGAAGAACCGACATCTCGCCCTGCCAGTCCTCCACCACCAGCTAGTAAAAGAGAAGAGTCTAGCAGTGAGGGATTTGATGATTGGGAGACAAATAGCAGTAGAGATGATGATTGGAACTTTGATGAAAAGTCAGAAGAAGTGCCTATTCCTAATTCTCAAGCTCAACAACCTAAAGACTCAACAACTTACGAACGTCAATCAGAAGCCAAAAGCACTTCTCGGTCTGGTTCAGTTTACTCCTACAGCTACCGCGAGCCAAAAAATACGGCTGCGGGAAAAACTGAATCAATTTACGATGCTGATTACCGAGTAATTATCCCCCCTTACCAGCCGCCAACTACCAATCAAGCCGATGATGATGATTGGGAATTTTTTGAGGATGATGATGATTTTGAAGATGATGGTAAACGCCCCCGTCGGTGAGATGTAGCAGGCTACATCTCTATTTAATGCCACACCGTTCTCTAGATTCCTGCTTGACCCTACCAGTCATGGCAGCTTCTTGCAAAATCATGAAAGCATTAAAATCTTCCAAGTCATATCGGGTAGTCAACAGTTGTCGTAGTTGATCTTCAGCTTCAACTGTCAAATAACCAGTTGCTAAAGCTCTTTCTACAACGTCACGAATTCGAGTCATGGTTGACACCTCATTCATACAATATTTATTCATTCAGGCTTATCGGGGTGGAATATGCAGTAGTCTTTGTGTCGAAATTTCAATTTTTTTGCAAGTTTTTTTTGGGCGATCGCGGTAAATCAGTCATTATTTACACCTTTATTAGAAACATTTAATTGAGCGGGTCTTGTTATAACTGAACTTTTAGAATAACGACCCTGTGCTGTTAGAAACACAGTATTATGTATACTTAAAATTAACCATCAGAGTAAAAACCCTGATTATTCAGATAGACAGATATTGTTTAAATAAAGTTTCAAACAAGCTAGGTTAATTTTTTGGTTAAGCATAGGCATTACTATACAGCAATTACCTAGTTACTTCAGGTAAATTACTACATTCCTAAGAAATTGATTAGTTATTACTGATGGTAATTTCACAGAAGAATCGTTAATTTATTGCCTAAGTTACTTTAAATAGATTAATAACGGTAATTATGTCATTTCGTTCCTCTTAAAATAGAAGATGAATTTGCAGATTTTAAAAATAATTGGAAGTTAGAAAAGTTATAAGTAAATTTGAGAGAAACAAAGTGAAAAACTTTGATATCTGTTGAAAATAAATTTATTGAGGTTTATTTTGTTTTTGTATGCCTGCGGAAATTACTAATATCGGCATCAAGTTGTAGTAGTAAACTATTAGAGTTTGCGCGATTATGTATCAAACTCCGTATTTTTAAGTCCTAGATTGAATCGTTGAGTTTATAATTTAAAGCTGTGACTCAGCACTCAAAACTTATAATTGGAGCGAAGCAACTGGTGAGCAGCTTATTACAAGGAGTCAACCTGTACTTAATTGGTATTATGGGCGTTGGTAAGACGACAGTAGGGCGCTTACTAGCAAAAGAACTGGGTTATAGGTTTGTAGATACCGATGGTGTCATTGTCCAAGCAACAGGTAAATCTATCAATCAATTATTTGCAGAAGTTGGTGAAGCCAGGTTTCGCCAGTTAGAAAGTGACGTACTTTCACAAATTTGTGCTTTTACAAAGTTGACTATCGCAACCGGTGGGGGCATTGTATTGCGGCGAGAAAATTGGGGTTACTTGCACCACGGTTTGATAGTGTGGCTAGATACGCCAGTGGAGATAATTTACAGTCGTTTAGCTGAGGATACCACAAGACCACTGCTGCAAGATATCGATCCTAAAGCTAAGTTGCGATCGCTCCTCGAACAACGAACACCACTTTATTCTCAAGCTGATTTGCACATCACCGAGCGAGAGGGAGATACACCTGAAGACGTTGCCAAGCGAATACTTGAGGCAATTCCTAGCGTTCTCAAAACACAAGTTTCTCATTAAGAAGACTCAAATTACCAAATTTTGCCCATCCGTAGGATAAATCCTGGTAATTCTGGATTACCATTAACTGCTTCGGGATTATCCAAAATTTCAACTTCTCGATTCGGACGATAAATGTAGACTTTTCGATTTTGCCGATCGATTAACCAGCCTAGTGATGCACCGTTATCGATGTACTCCTGCATTTTCTCTTGTAATTTGATCGGGCGATGTCTACGACGGGCTACGCCTACGCTAGATGAGCGTAACTCAATCACAAAACTGGGGCAAATTGGTGCAAATGAAGCTTTTTGTGCATCTGTTAAGGCTTTCCAGCGCTCCAGTTCAATCCAAGAAGCATCAGGAGAACGCATTGCTCCATTGGGTAGTGTAAAACCTGCACTGGAGTCAAAGCCTATTTTGCTCTTGGCAGCTATGAGATATTGTTACAAGGTACAAAGTCTTCTACACTGACTGCATAGGTTTTAACTCTCTCTGTTAGGCTCCTCATGACGGTCAACGATTCTGAATACATCAGGCAAGCTGAAGCCACTCGTGTACGTGTACTCAGCGAAGCACTACCTTATATTCAACAATTCGCCGGTCGCACTGTTGTTGTCAAATATGGTGGCGCGGCAATGAAAGATAGCACACTCAAAGACAAAGTTATCCGCGATATTGTATTCTTATCCTGCGTGGGCTTGCGTCCGATTGTAGTCCACGGCGGTGGCCCAGAAATTAACAGTTGGTTAGATAAGCTGGGCATCGAACCACAATTTAAGAATGGTTTGCGAGTTACTGATGCCGCCACAATGGATGTGGTGGAAATGGTTTTAGTTGGTCGAGTTAATAAAGAAATTGTCTCCCTGATTAACCAAGCTGGTGGATTGGCTGTAGGACTTTGCGGTAAAGACGGTAATCTATTTACAGCCCGTTCCCAAGGTCAAGAAGGCATCGGCTTTGTGGGGGAAGTCAGCAATGTGAATATCAAGATTTTGGAAACCCTCGCTAGCAATGGCTATATTCCGGTAGTCTCTAGCGTCGCCGCAGACGAAACGGGACAAGCTTATAATATTAACGCTGATACCGTAGCCGGGGAAATCGCCGCTGCATTAGGTGCAGAAAAGTTAATTTTACTGACTGACACCAGTGGAATTTTAAAAGATTACAAAGACCAATCTACTTTGATTCCGAAAGTAGATATTCGTGAAGCCCGCGAGTTGATTGCTGATGGTATAGTTAGCGGTGGGATGATTCCCAAAGTGAATTGTTGTGTGCGATCGCTTGCTCAAGGAGTCCGTGCCGCACACATCATCGATGGTCGCATTCCCCACGCGCTGTTACTAGAAATCTTTACTGACGTTGGGATTGGGACAATGATTTTGGGTTCGCAGTTTACCTATTAGAGTGCCGAGTGCTGAGTGAGAAGTGAGGAGTGAGGAGTAAAGAGTTCTTATTATCCCCTCATCTCCCTACTCTACCGGGGATAGGTAATAATAACCCGCGATCGCCCACCGCTAAATGGTGTACGAGGCCATGAATTATTGATAATTACTGGATTAACTAGGGTTGAATCTCGAATTGTTGGATTGATCGGCGTGAAATTTCTCACGTTTTGCCTAAACTGGGGATAGGAATAATCGCGGTAATTATTGCGTTGTGGTATCAGTCCTGTTGTTGGGTCTACAAGCATAGGTGTGGGAATCGGACTACCATAAATAAAGGAACCCACAGAAGGCGATCGCCTGACTCCATAATCATAACCACCATCATTTACGAACACACGCTCGGCGGAATGCGATCGCCTGACTCCATAACCACTATCAATCACGAACGCGCGCTGGGCGGAAGCTGGAGCAATGCTTACACCCATCACTGCTAAAGTCATACCTGCTAAGAGCCAATTCAGTTGCGAATGCTTGATTTTCAACATAATTTTGCTCACCTGCATTTGATACCAGAATTTTTAATCAGAAAATAGTTGCAGCTACTTAGTTAAATTTTAGAAGTTTATCTGCTTCAGATTGCCAGCTTTTGAAAAGATTCCAAAAAGATTGCTGGCATTGGCAAAATGAAAATAGTGCTAATTTTTGTATAAGACGTGAGTACAGAAAGTTTAGAAATTGCTAAAACCCGCTACCAGGCTGGGAAAGTTGCCTTTGAGAATGGGCAATACCGTGAAGCTGTAGAAAATTTAGAAAAGGCCAGCGCTTTATTAGCTCGTAATTCTCGTCTTGGGGGCGAAGTAGAAATTCATCTAGTGACAGCTTATGAAGCGGCTGGACGCACGGATGATGCGATCGCTCTTTGCGAAAGACTCAAACGCCATGCCCATTTTGAAATCAGCAAACAAGCGCGGCGGATGCTTTATATCTTAAAAGCACCAAAGCTGAAAAGACCCAGCGAATGGATGACCGAAATCCCCGATTTGGGCACACTAGCCGATAATGAACTCAAAATTTCTGTACCTGCTAAGTCTTCAAAATCTTCTGGGGAGCAAAAGCCAAAACCTGCCGAGCCAGAATTCGTTGACCTCAGTCAGGTCAATACCAGAGATAATCGCTTTATCTGGGTGGCACTAATTGCCATTGGTTTAACCATCTCGTACTTGGTTTGGTTGAATTTTTCAGGAACTCCTGGCTGATAATAATTTTGGATTTTGGATTTTAGATTCTTGTGGTTTATGCTTCACCCAGAAGGGTTGAGGCATGAAGCAAAATCCAAAATTTAAAATTTTTGAGCTTTATCCGCTTATCGGTGGGGTCAATCCAAAATCCAAAATTTAAAATCCAAAATCTGTTGACTTTGGGGGAGATTTATAGTTATGAATTCTTCAATTTTCGGAAAGATTTTCTTGTGGTTAGTCAGATCGTTTAATTTTGTGTTGGCAAATATGAAATTGCCCTCACGAGTGAATGGCCGAAATCGAATAAACCGCGTCTTTCCCATCCGAAATCCTATTCTTTGGCTAGTGCTGTTAACATCTCTCCTACTGACTGGCTGTGTGAAGTACGATGTGGGACTTAACTTTGACAACTCAAATAGTGGCGAACTAGTACAGCATATTAAGTTGGGAGAACGGCTAACCAGTTTTAGCGGCGATTCGGTGTACGAGTGGTTAAAGAGCATAGAACGCCGCGCCCGTGAACTTGAGGGTAAAGCACAGCGAGTTTCCCCAGAAGAAATCATCGTCACAATTCCTTTTAGCAGTGGTAGGGAATTGCAAGAGAAGTTCAACGAATTCTTTAACTCCCGTGCGAATCAACCCTCTGAGTCTGTACAGAGCGAATCTGACTCAGGACTGCCGAAAATTGAATCAAACGTCCTCTTGGAGGAGAATAATTTTTTACTTTTAGTCCGAAATCGGTTGATTTATGATTTGGATTTGCGATCGCTCTCTCTAATCGCTAGCAAAGGTAACGTCCTAGCTAATGCTGGTTCAATTCTCGATTTGGAATTTAGCTTGAAGACTCCTTGGGGAGCCAAAAATATTCAACTAACTGAAACTGCAATTGAGCCAGAAAAAAATGGCAATCAATTAGTGTGGAAACTCCAGCCTGGTGAGCTAAACCACATAGAAGCTGTTTTCTGGCTTCCTAGTCCCCTTGGTATCGGTGGGTTGTTAATTATCCTGTTTGTCTCAGGAGGATTGTACTTGAGATACAATTTCATGCCAGATCCCAGAATTCAGTTTCTTCCTAAAGCAGCAGCCATCCAAGAACAGTAAACTATTTATTTGTTAAATATTGTTAGCGAAGCCGATGCATTTTCCATCGGCTTTTTTACCTTTTTCCCAGCTTTTTGTAAAAATGATTCATAGCGAATTAGCCAAAGAAATTGTTCGTGTTTCCTATTTGAAAGGCGAGTTTCGGTTACGTTCTGGTCAGATATCTTCTCATTACTTTGATAAATATCAGTTTGAATCTAATCCTTTGTTACTGAAGCAGTTAGCTAAAGAAATGGTAAAAAAGATTCCACCAAACACGGAAATTTTAGCCGGACTGGAATTAGGAGGAGTTCCTTTAGCAACAGCAATTTCATTAGAAGTTGAATTACCAGTTGTCTTTGTTCGGAAGACAAAAAAAGAATATGGTACTGAGAAAATAGCAGAAGGAATTGATATCCAAGGGAAAAAATTGTGTATCATTGAAGACGTGATTACAACAGGTGGTCAAGTTGTAAAAAGTACCGAAGCGCTGCGTAATCAGGGAGCGATCGTGGACTTTGTACTCTGCGTAATCTGGCGCGGAAGAACGGAAGACAACAGCCTCGAAAAAGCTGGTATTCAAAAACTTCCTCTATTTGATATGGAAGAGCTTTCAGTATGGATGGAACTGTCTTGAAGCCCACAATTAAAATATCTTAGACAATAGCCCTAAAAATACTTAGGTTTGAGATAAAACTTGTGTAATTTCAGCTTAAACATTACTATTGCTATGTTCTCGTTGTTCGCTGCCATACCAACGTTCAGCAAGCCTATTGAGTTGATGAAGGATTTCAATGAGTTCCTGTCCGCGTTCTGTAAGACCGTAAGTGACTTGAGGTGGGATAGTTGGTTCATACTGGCGATAAATAATTTCTGCTGCCTCAAGCATCCTCAGTCTTTCTGTCAGCATTTTGGTTGATATGCCTTCTACTTGGCGCTTCAATGCACCAAAACGAGTAGGCCCGCGATTACACAACACCCATAGTATGTACATTGTCCAGGGGCCCGATAATAAGGACATCAAAATACTGATTGGGCAAGCATCAGGATTTGTAGAAGCAGACATCGATAAGTTAGCCAAAATTATCCAATAGTTACTATAAAGTAACTACTTTACTTTAGTAACTAGTTACTTTTAGTATCTGATGTAATGCTTTGAAATAAAGATTTAAAAAAAGTAAAAGCAGAAATCCTAGTTAATCAGGAGATATTTGTGGTAAGCATTCTACATATTGATTCCAGCCCCCGTGGTGAACGATCGCACTCCAGAGAACTATCTAAGGAATTCGTCAGTGCTTGGAAAGCAGCGCATCCTGAAGATGCGATCGCCTATCGAGATTTAGGGCATTACCCAGTTCCTCACGTTGATGAAGCTTGGATTGCGGCGGCATTTTCACCACCAGAAACCCATACTCCAGAATTAACTGAGGCACTTAAGATTTCTGACGAACTGGTTAATGAGTTTTTGGCAGCCGATCGCTACGTCTTTGGAGTGCCAATGTATAACTTTAATATACCTTCCACTTTTAAGGCTTACATCGACCAAATCGTTCGCATTAACCGGACTGTTGCTTTAGATGCTCAAGGTTTTAAAGGGTTAGTCGAGGGTAAAAAGGCAGTTATCATTACCGCTCGTGGCGGCGACTTTAGCCCGACATCTCCTTTCGTTGCTTATGATTTCCAAGAACCCTACCTGCGGACGATTTTCGGCTTTATTGGGATTACAGACATTCAATTTATTAACGCTAATAGCCTGAATGAAGGTGATGCCCGTACCCAATCGTTATCAGAAGCAAGGGCAGCAATTCAAGATGCGATCGCCCAGTGGTAATGTGATGCGGGGCATTGGGAATTGGGGATTGGGGATTGGGCATTGGGCATTGGGCACAAGAGGCAGAGGTGCAAAGGGGCAGAGGAGAAAAACTTACTGCAACTTTCTCCCCTGCTCCCCCGCTCCCGTGTCCCCTTGTCTCCTCTGCCCCCTGCCCCCCTGCCTCCCCTTCACGGTGACAATCGCTCAATCTTCCAAGTGCCATTATCTAAACGGCTATAGAGCAAGCGATCGTGCAGACGGCTAGGGCGTCCTTGCCAAAACTCAATTTCTGTAGGGATAACTCGTAAGCCTCCCCAATGAGACGGTCGAAAAATCTCTTGATTTTCATATTTGCTTTGGAATTCCTGCAAGCGTCGCTCTAAGACTTCTCGACTTTCTATGACCTCGCTTTGATTAGATACCCATGCACCCAGGCGACTGTTAGCTGGGCGACTGTGAAAATATTGGTCAGACTCAGTTTCGGAAACTTTCTCCACATACCCCGAAATTCGGACTTGACGTTCCAGTTCTGCCCACCAAAAGACTAAAGCCGCTTGGGGGTTTTCTGCTAATTCTTGTCCTTTGTGACTGTTGTAGTTAGTAAAGAAGGTAAAGCCCCGTTCATCAAAATCCTTAAGTAGTACCATTCTGGCTGAAGGCTTACCGTCTGGTGTGGCTGTGGCAATGGTCATGGCATTAGGTTCAGGGAGTTGTGCTGCTAGAGCCTGATCGAACCATTTTTTAAATTGGATAAAAGGATTGAGTTCTACTTCGAGTTCGCTCAAGCCTTCCAAGGTGTAGTCTTTGCGAAGACCAGCTACAGTTTTGTCCATTGTGATTTGTTTCCTTGCTATCAGATACGCTTATATATATCTTTGTTAAAAATATCTATGATGATAATCAGTGCCATCAAGAATTTTACAAATTTTCTCAAGGAATATTTAAAATAGGTTGCGTCAGATGCGCCGTTCAGCCTCCCTTCAACGCTTGTTAATTTATGGTCTGAGCGGTCCGATTATCGCTCTTAATATCTGGTTGCTGTCTGTGCTTTTTCGCTATTTCCAGCATCCCATTACTGTCTTGAGTATTGCGGCGATTCTGGCTTTTCTGCTCAATTACCCGGTTAAGTTCTTTGAACGTGCTCAGATCACCCGCACTCAGGCGGTGATCGTAGTTTTACTGGCAACATTAACCCTGCTTGGGATTTTGGGCGTTACCCTAGTACCGTTGATCGTCGATCAAACAATCCAACTGTTAAATA
The DNA here is from genome assembly GCF_034530895.1 of Nostoc sp. DedQUE08. Classification (NCBI taxonomy): domain Bacteria; kingdom Bacillati; phylum Cyanobacteriota; class Cyanophyceae; order Nostocales; family Nostocaceae; genus Nostoc; species Nostoc sp. DedQUE08. Next base: position 55,616 of record NZ_JAVRCD010000005.1, on the reverse strand, counting down.
AGATCCCTGATTGGTTAACCGCCAGTCAAGCAAACCTAGAGCAGTTTGAGATGTTGGCAAAGCAACGACGTTTGCCAATCGATCTGAGGGTTGTGAGTAGTCAAATCAATGCCAACATTCAAAATGTAGTGCAACAGCTAGCTTCTGGTGCAGTAGGATTTGCTGGAACACTACTTTCTGGATTAGTTGACTTAGTGTTAGTCATTGTGCTTGCATTTTATATGCTTTTATATGGCGATCGCGTCTGGTATGGTCTGATCAATCTTTTACCCTCTAACATTGGAGATCCCCTCACCACATCCTTGCGCTTAAACTTTCAGAACTTCTTCCTCGGCCAGCTGTTACTAGGATTGTTCATGGTGCTAACCTTGACACCAATTTTCTTAGTCATAAAGGTGCCTTTTGCCCTGTTGTTTGCCATTTTAATCGGTATTTCAGAACTCATTCCCTTTATTGGGGCGTCTCTCGGTATTGGTCTGGTGACAATTTTAGTACTACTGCAAAATTGGTGGTTAGCAGTTCAAGTTGCGATCGCGGCAATTCTCATGCAGCAGCTTAAAGATAACTTGTTAGCTCCCAGGATACTCGGTAATTTTATCGGACTCAATCCCATTTGGATTTTTGTAGCTATTTTGATGGGATTTGAGATTGCTGGCTTGTTAGGGACAATTGTTGCTGTTCCAATTGCTGGTACTATTAAGGGCACTTTCGATGCTATTAAAAGCGGCAAGCCGAGTGATTTTGTCTCAACTGTCACTATTGCCCATGATTCGCCTCCTGATTAAGGGGGCAGGGGGGCAGGGGGGACAAGGGGACAAGGGGACAAGGGGGAATTATTGAACAAGTCTTTTTCTTATCTCCCCCCTCTTCCTTGTCTACCTTGTCTCTTCTCAATGCCCCATGCCCAATGCCCCATGCCCAATGCCGAATGCCCAAGGTCAAAAGTTGCACAATCTAATCTCACAATTCACAATGGTGATCGATTACAAATTTTAGAGGATATTGCCAGCAGGCAATTTCTGAAAAAAGAAGCGCAAGCGAATGTATAGAGTATACGCTTTGCCAATAGTCAATTAATTTAGTCTTGAATTTACATTCTTTTGATTCTCATTAATTAACTTAGAACCTGTTGATGGAAGCTTCCGAGCTGTTAGAAACAATCACATTTTTGATTTACCAAGCCGAGCAGGGGGAAATTGATCCTTGGGATGTCCAAGTGATCGAGGTGATTGACCGCTATTTAGAACTGATGGCACCGGGGGCAATAACAAGAGGCTATGAAGCGGACTTGTCTCAATCTGGACAGGCATTTTTATCAGCATCAATGCTGGTATTATTCAAGGCAAATACCTTGATGCAATTGTCAACAGTAGGAGATGCGCAAGATGGTGTAGAAGATGATGCCTTACTGGAAGGTGAGGACGGTGTATTACATCAGGGTCATCGTCTACCCTTAGAACGGCAATTGCGTCGTCGTCCAGCGGCAATGCCACCACCAAAGCGTCGGGTAACTCTGCAAGAGTTAATCGAGCAATTGCAGATTATGGCTAACCAACTAAAACTGGTAGAAAAAGTCAGCAAACCTATCCGTCCCAGGCGTCAACCTAGCGTTCAAAGTATGCGAGAGGCGCTGGAGTTAGCTCACCAAGAAAATCTGACAGAAGTCGCTAAGGAACTGGAGCAGGTGTTGAATTTGTCTGCAAAAGAGCTAAGTTTAGAACAAACTTGGTTGAATTTAGAACAACTTGTAGAGTTGTGGACTAAGACAAAGCTTCTTAACCAAAATGGGTCTGGACACGAGTCTAAACACAGTAACCTAGTTAGCGTTTTCTGGGCACTACTATTACTCTCGGCTCAATCGAAGGTAGAGCTATTTCAAGAGGATTTTTATCATGAAATTAAAATTCGCTTAATTAGAGATTCAGCTAATATCGGCAAACCTTTTGAGAACCCGATGAACTAAGAAAGTCAAAAGTGGAGGCAGGAGGCAGGAGGCAGAGATAGAAACTGTTTATATGTGATGCGTAAGTCCTGCATTTTGTACCTCATCTACTCGTAAACTGCTGTATTGTTGCTTTTTGGTGAAAAGTGACGCTCTTGTGTTGCTAACAGAGCGCCGGAACCGACGATCCGACTTTTCGCTTTGTCACGGATAACAGCGCCCTATATTTATGCATGAAGAGACAAAACAATTTAAATCAAAAGTGCGGGCATCAAGATTTAAGACTTCCTGGTTAGAGAAATAGGAATTTATTTATGGGTTTTCCTCCTGCCTCCAGCATAGCTGCTTCCTTTGTCATAGATTTTTGATTCAGCCGCAAAATCCGAGTAAATTGAAAAGATAAGCGATCGCTTGTCATCTAAGTATATCAATGGTTGTAATAACCACTAAATTCCTGTTATCCCTATTCTGGGGGATGACTTAGAGCAGAAATAAAAACTGATGATAAAGTATCACTCGATGAAAGTAAACTGGCTTGTGGTTGAGGAATAAATTTTTATGAAAGCGATGATTCTCGCGGCTGGCAAGGGTACTCGCGTGCGTCCGATTACGTACACTATGCCCAAGCCGATGATGCCCATCCTGCAAAAGCCAGTGATGGAGTTTTTACTAGAACTGTTACGCCATCATGGATTTGACCAGATTCTAGTCAATGTTAGTCATTTGGCTGAGGAAATAGAAAACTATTTCCGTGATGGTCAGCGGTTTGGAGTGCAAATTGCCTATTCCTTTGAAGGGAAAATTGATGACGACGGTAAATTGGTGGGCGAAGCGATAGGTTCAGCTGGAGGGATGCGACGCATCCAAGATTTCTCACCCTTTTTTGATGATACCTTTGTAGTTTTATGTGGTGATGCTTTAATTGACTTGGATTTAACTGCGGCGGTTAAATGGCATAGAGCTAAAGGGTCGATCGCTACCATTATCACTAAATCTGTCCCCAAAGAAGAAGTTTCTAGCTATGGTGTGGTTGTGACTGACGAAGAAGGTCGTGTCAAAGCTTTCCAAGAAAAACCTTCAACTGAAGAAGCCCTCAGCACCAACATCAACACAGGTATTTACATTTTTGAGCCAGAGGTTTTTAACTATATTCCCTCTGATGTTGAATATGACATTGGTAGCCAATTGTTTCCCAAATTGGTAGAAATCAAAGCCCCCTTTTACGCCATTCCTATGGACTTTGAATGGGTAGATATTGGTAAAGTTCCAGACTATTGGCGGGCGATTCGTGGTGTGCTGCTGGGTGAAATCAAAAATGTACAAATTCCTGGTCATGAAGTCGCCCCTGGTATTTACACTGGCTTAAATGTCGCCGTAAATTGGGACAAAGTGGATATCACAGGCCCAGTTTACATTGGTGGGATGACAAGAATCGAAGACGGAGCTAAAATTGTCGGCCCAGCCATGATTGGCCCCAATTGTTGGATATGTAGTGGCGCAACAGTGGAAAACAGCGTCATTTTTGAATGGTCGCGCCTGGGCCCTGGAGTCCGGTTAGTCGATAAGCTGGTATTTGGACGTTATTGCGTAGATAAAACTGGCGCTGCGATCGATGTTCAAGCTGCTGCTTTAGACTGGCTGATTACCGATGCCCGTCAGACACCGCCATCACATACCCCTGTTGAGCGACAAGCGATAGAGGAATTGTTGGGGACAAATACAAATTAAAGTTAGTAGTTAGGAGTTAAGAGTTAGGAGTTAGGAGTTAGGAGTTAGGAGTTAGGAGTTTGGAGTTTGGAGTTTGGAGTTTGGAGTTATTATTTCATATTTCCCTCTTCACTTCTAACTTTTAACTTTATTCCTAACTCTTCACTTCTAACTTTTAACTTTATTCCTAACTCTTCACTCCTAACTCCTAACTATTTAAGTACGTATATCTTCTAAGACTCTGCTCGTAGGTTTGCAGTAGTCGTTGAGATTCTGCTAGGGTGATGCGCTTTTCTTCTAATGCTTTCTCGCAACGCTGGCGAATGTTTTCTACCATATCTTCGGAGTCATACTGGACGTAGCTTACTACTTCGCTCATCGTGTCACCTTTGACAACGTGTTCAATTTGGTAGCCTTTGGGCGTTAATTGGATGTGAACGGCGTTGGTATCGCCAAACAGGTTGTGCAAATTGCCCATGATTTCCTGGTAAGCTCCATTCAAGAACATTCCCAAATAATAGGGTTCTCCGGGCTTGTAGGTGTGCAATTCTAAAACCGACTTGACATCGCGCAGGTCAATAAAGCGGTCGATTTTACCATCACTGTCGCAGGTGAGGTCTGCTAAAATTCCCCGCCGTGTTGGTTCTTCATCTAAGCGGTGGATTGGCATGATCGGGAATAGTTGGTCGATCGCCCAGCAATCTGGTGCCGATTGGAACACTGACATATTCACGTAGTAGATGGAAGCCATGATTTTCTCTAGGTCTTCTAGTTCATCGGGTACGTATTCTTCCTGTCTAGTGATGGTAAGAATTTTTTGACAACAAGCCCAGTAGAGACGTTCGGCTTTAGCTCGTTCTCTGAGGCGTAAAATTCCTAAGTTGAAGCGGCTGATGGCTTCTTCTTTGAATTGTGTAGCGTCGTGGTAGAACTCCTGATAATTCTCTTTGTTAATGGATTGGTAAGTTTCCCAAAGATAATTAATAATCGGGGATTCTCCCTCTTGTGGAGGTTCTGGGTTGTCGAGAGGGACATCACTAGTACTAAGAACATCAAAAATCAGCACCGACTGATGGGAAGCGATCGCTCGTCCACTTTCACTAATCAGTGTTGGTACGGGAATCTGCCGCTCTGCACAGGTATCTTTTAACTCTGCCACGATGTCATTGGCATAGTTCTGCATGTTGTAATTTTTCGATGCATAGAAGTTGGTTTGAGAGCCATCATAATCTACGCCCAAGCCGCCACCAACATCCAAATATTTCATATCCGCCCCCAGCATTGCCAATTCCACATAAATGCGGCTGGCTTCTTGGATAGCATCTTTAATTACATTAATGGCAGAGATTTGTGAGCCGATATGGAAGTGCATCAACTGCAAAGAATCGAGCAGGTTAGCTTCGCGTAACTTGTCAACAGCCTCGATGACTTCAGGCATTGTCAAACCAAATTTAGCGCGATCGCCACTAGAGGTTCCCCAACGTCCCATACCTTGGGTACTGAGTTTAGCACGAACACCTAATATCGGCTTAATACCTAACTGGCGATTGGCATCAATTACCAAATCAACTTCTTCAATCTGTTCTAAGACGATGATTGGTGTTTGCCCTAGTCTTTGGGCTAACATTGCCGTTTCGATGTATTCTCGGTCTTTGTAGCCGTTGCAAACTAACAATGCTCCTGGTGTATCCAACACAGCTAGAGCAATCATTAATTCTGGCTTGGAACCTGCTTCTAAACCAAATTGATGGGGCTTGCCAAATTTCACTAAATCCTCAATCAAATGCCGTTCTTGATTGCATTTGACAGGAAATACACCACGATAAACACCAGGGTAATTGTAACGAGCGATCGCTTTGGCAAAACAAGCATTCAACCGCTCAATCCGGTCTTCCAAAATATCGGAAAAGCGAATCAACATGGGAAGTCCCAAGTTGCGCTGTTTCATGGAGTTGACCAATTCAAACAAGTCAAGAGATCCCCCGCGATCGCCCTTGGGTGACACGGTAACGTGACCAGCAGCGCTAATGGAAAAATAAGGTTGTCCCCATCCTTCAATGCGGTACAAAGCTTCGCTATCCTCAATTTTCCAGGAGCGAGGTAAATCTCCTGTGGTAGTAGGACTCGGTGGTAACAGTTTTTTTTGTTTATGATTTTTCACTTCAGATTTTTGTCCATTGGACGGTACTTGTACCACCTCGTCAGATGTAGCAGTTGACTCAACACCCATTTCTTCCTAACCTCTGTTTTTCACCCATGAGTTAACAATTTAGCGCATTCATTTAGGAACGTATATGCACCCAAGGATAATTTCTGAGATAAACTCTGATTGGTCAAGAGTCGTATGTCATTAGTCATTAGTCATTAGTCATTGGTCATTGGTCATTAGTGCAAAACCCTTGTACTCAAGACAGAGGACGACAAAGGACGAAGGACAAAGGACGAAGGACAAAGGACAGTTGACTAGATAAAAACTTTATTAAGCTTTGGGAGATAGCAATGGAGCGCACATTTTTAGCAATTAAGCCTGATGGCGTCCAGCGGGGACTAGTGGGGGAAATTATCCGTCGCTTTGAAACTAAAGGTTTTACCCTAGTTGGTTTAAAGTTACTAAAAGTCAGTCGGGAATTGGCTGAACAACACTATGATGTTCACCGAGAACGTCCCTTTTTTGCTGGTCTAGTCGAATTTATCACTTCTAGCCCAGTGGTAGCAATGGTATGGGAAGGTGATGGTGTCGTTGCATCTGCTAGAAAGATTATTGGTGCGACGAACCCTTTAACAGCAGAGCCGGGAACGATTCGGGGCGATTTTGGTCTGAATATTGGTCGCAACTTAATCCACGGTTCTGATGCTCAAGAAACCGCGCAACGGGAAATAGCCCTATGGTTTAAGGATGAAGAATTAGTCAGCTGGCAACCACACTTAACGCCTTGGTTGCACGAGTAAGACAGTAGGGAATGGGGCATGGGGCATGGGGCATTGAAAACAGGCAGAGGCGATGGGGGGCAGAGGGGAAAAACTTACTGTAACTTCTCCTCTGCTCCCCTGCTCCCCTGCTCACCTGCTCACCTGCTCCCCTTGTCCCCTTGTCCCCTCTTTTTACTTAGAGACTTCGCTCTTTTCCGGTTCTACTTGGGGCAGTTCAGTGTCAACACGCTTGGAAAATCCCCAGCCTAAAATTAGGAAGATAGCAGCAATCATGATCCATTCTGGTGGAACTAAACTATCGTTCACCACTTTCAACAACAGGCGCAAGCCTACCAAGGCGACAGTTACATAGCCTGCGTCTTCTAGGTTTTCATATTCGTCTAGCCAACGGATAAACAATCCCGCCATGAATCGCAGCGTAATAATACCAATTGTTGCACCCGTTAGCACTAGCCATTTTTCTTGAGAAACTGCGATCGCAGTTGTCACGCTATCCAAAGAAAATGCCAAATCTGTAAATGCAATCACGGGTATGGCTTGCAACAATGAATTAAAACGCGGCCCGTGATGGCGGTCGTCGTTGGCTTCTTGTGAGGTAAAGTGTTGGAATACCAACCACAGCAGATAAGCAGCGCCCAATAATTCAAATTGCCAGAATTGTTGTACCCAAGTAGCAGTGAGAATCAGGGTGATTCGCAGCACATAAGCAACGACTAAACCAAAGTTGAGTCCTTTACGCTCAAGTTCTTCGTCTTCCAGCCCCCTAGCGATCGCAGCCAGAGCGATGGCATTGTCAGCAGATAACAGCGCCTCTAAAAGCACCAGGATCAGCAGAACTATAGGGGCTTCAATGGTGAAATGAAAGTCGAGGTAATCAAAAATTCGGTCTAGCATTCCGGGTTTCTCAAGCAGAAAAAAATTAAAATTTGACAAGAACAGAGATTTGCATATTAAAAGCGCAATAAATTGCCACTCTAATTCAGCTTAACGTGGTTGGGGTGCATTTTGAAGAGGGTTGAATGTGTGCGATCGCCCTATGAGTGGGGTAATTTGCGTATAAGTCAATACACCCAAAGTTTTAACATCTAGTTTAGTGCGATCGCAATGGACATCTGAAAAACCTCTCTCTAAATCTCTCTCCTTTTAGGAGAGAGACTTTGAATTTTCCCCCTTCCGGTGTTGGGAAGGGGGTTAGGGGGTTAGGTTTTCGTGGACTTTTCTAGATAACGTGAAAAGTCAGGCGCTATTTTCTGATTAAAATCACTGCTTTTTGGGTTTAGCAATGTACTAAACTTCTACGACAGAGTGAAGTTCAAATAGGGTGCATTGTCGCAAGGGCGCAACGCACCATCTTGATATGTCCTATTGCATTAAAATCTGACGGATTAAAATACTCATTACCTCGCCTGGGTTGGCGGTTGGTAGTAGCGGACTCCAATCGCCGATGCTGGCGTAGCCAATCACTTGCAGATAGTGAATTGTGCTAGTAACTGCTTTTGGAGAACCTATTAATAGATGTTTAATCGGTTCTCTTTTCGATAATTGATTTTCAGAAGATTGATTCAGGATGAGTGTATTTAAGTTTTCGCCATCTAAGTACTGTTGTAATTCTGATTCGGCGAACTTCTGATTTTTTACAAACTTTTGTACTTGTGTCATCATTGTAATTGTCTCCCAGAATGGGGGTTTACAGAAAGGCGATCGCAGATTCTTGGCAGAGGGCGATCGCCTTTCTTATTTGTATATTAAAGTATAACTTTATACTTGTAAAGCCCTAAAACAAAAATAAATTAACAGTTAAAAGTATTTATTTGTAGCTATAATTATTTTTTTGCTGTCGTTATTTGGCATCTATAACTAACTTATAAAAACAAAAATATCGTCATAATTTATGAATATTTTTTTATGAATAAAACACTTCTACAACGCATTACTTACAGGAGATTTCAACTTTGTGACGTACAGAAATACCCCACCCGCGCGATCGCGCACCCTCCCCTTACCAAGGCTACGGTGTAGAGACAAGTCTTTCTGACCCCCTCTAACTCCCCTTTATAAAGGGGGAGAACCGGACATTTCCCCCCAATGCATCGGGGGGATTAAAACAATTCGCAATTCGCAATTAAGTTTTGTAACGAGGATTTAGACCCCACCACAAAACTTGCGGCTTGTTAGAAGCCGGGGACTTCAACCCGCCGAAGTTTGTTAAGGGGGGTAAATCGGGATTTGTGCTTGATTACCAACATGTGTGTACACCGTAGAGGGGGGATTAAGGGGGGTGTCGTTCATCGAATTCGAGGTGTCGTTCATCGAATTCGGGGTGTCGTTTATTGAATTCGGGGAGTCATTTATCGAATTCGGGAAGTCGTTTATTGAATTCGGGGAGTCGTTTATTGAATTCGGGTTGTCGTTTATTATTTTTGTTCAATTTTAATTTGAGTCGGATAAAACCGAAACACAAAAAGACTTTTCACCCAGTCCCCAGCGATGCACTGAGCTTGTCGCAGTGTACCCAGTTCCTTGCTATAATCAGGACTTTCGCTTCACTCAAATAACCCTAAAAGCTTTTCCCACCAGGAATTGTTAGCATTATTCTTAACTTTACGGCTAGCACTCTTTTGAGCTTGAAGATTTTCTAGATTTTCCCGAACAGTAACCGTATTGGGATGATTTACCCCAAGCACCTGCTGACAAATTTTTAAGGCTTGCAGATACAGGAGTTCGGCTTGGTCGTAGCGTCCTTGAAAATTGTAGAGATTTGCCAGGTTGTTCAGGCTGGTGGCAACATCGGGATGTGCTTCTCCCAGCAGGCGTTTTCTCAGTTCTAAAGCTTGCAGAAACAGGGGTTCGGCTTGGTTGTAGCGTCCTTGAGAATTGTAGAGATTTGCCAGGTTGTTCAGGCTGGCGGCAACATCGGGATGTGTTTCTCCCAGCAAGCGTTTTCTCAGTTCTAAAGCTTGCAGAAACAGGGGTTCGGCTTGGTCGTGGCGTCCTTGAGAATCGTAGAGTTTTGCCAGGTTGTTCAGGCTGGTGGCAACATTGGGATGTGCTTCTCCCAGCAGGCGTTTATAAAGTTCTAAAGCTTGCAGATACAGGGGTTCGGCTTGGTCATAGCGCCCTTGAGATTTGTAGAGATTTGCCATGTTGTTCAGGCTGGTGGCAACATCGGGATGTGCATCTCCCAGCAGGCGTTTACTCAGTTCTAAAGCTTGCAGAAACAGGGGTTCGGCTTGGTCGTAGCGTCCTTGAAAATTGTAGAGTAATGCCAGGTTGTTCAGGCTGGCGGCAACATTGGGATGTGTTTCTCCCAAACGGGTTTGAACTGTTGATAATCCTTGCTGATACCAAGGTGCTGCAAGGGTATACAAACCCTGTCCTTTATAGAATTTGCCCAAGCCAGTGAAAACCGATGTTAAATTTTCATCCTGCACAACATCAATCAAATTTTGTGCCACCTTGGTTAAATGAGGAATTGCCAGTTGCACTGACTTGATATCCTCAAGGGTAGGAGATTGAGGTATTTTCTGAGCAATTTCTACTAATGCTGCGGCAAAGGCTTTTTTGAGGTCATCAGCTGTGTTTGACCTTACCAGTTTCCCTTGCAAAAACTTTCTAGTTAAAGGATGAATTTTATAGCAACTTTCTCCTTCTACTACGCTTTGAATTAAATGGCGCTGATAAAGTTGCTTTCTCGCCTCGTCAACATCTGCCTTTGCCCAATTTAACTGCTGACTGACAGATTCAACTATTTGCCAAGGAATTATATCTGGGGCAAATAAACTCAATAATTCACCGACACACTGTGTCATATAATCGAGTTGTTGCCAGCTTAATTCAAATACGGCTTCCAATTGAGATTTTTGCTGGGCTGGTAATCGCTGTAAAATCTCTGCCAAAGACAAATTTGGATCTTCTGCCAAATACGCACCCACTAATTGCAAACCTAAAGGCAGATATCCCAGCCATTTACATAAATTTGCTGCCGTTTGTGGTTCCCGTTGCACTCGCCTATCATTCTCGCCCAACAAAGCTGTCAACAAATTCAAAGCATCCTTTGGTAAGAGTTCATCCAAAGTTATCTGTTGAACTGTTGAACCGAGATTTCGCAACCGAGTTGTCGTCAATATACAGAAGCGGTTATCTGTTGGCAGGACTTGGCGACAATTATTCCAGTTAGTCTCATCGTCAACATTGTCCAATACTACCAAGACTAGTCCTGTTTGTGGTTGCCAATTATGCCAGCACCATTTTGCTTGTTCCTGGGAAGTCAATAAGGTTTGCGGTACTTCCAGTTTCATGTAAAACCGGGCAAACTCCACAATCTCTGCTGCTAAATCTGGTTTTCTGGCATCTAACCAGCAAAGCCCACCAGGATAATTGACTTTGTAGCGCTGTGCGTATTGTGTCGTCAGTTCAGTTTTACCCATTCCTCCCATCCCAGCCACAGCCAAAATTGCCGCGTTGTCATTTTGCAGCAACTTTTTATGTAGTTCTACAAGTTTCTCATCCCGCCCGACAAAGTTGGCGACACCCCGATAAGGAATATTATTTGGAGGAGATGAGTGTAACTGCCCAGTAGGGGAATTGTAGATACGAATATCGCCTTGATAAACTGTTCCACCCTCAACCTGAGTTTGCCAGCCCTTGGCATTGTCTTGGTTGCTTTGGTTCATGATGGCTCAATTCAAGAATTGGGGCGTGCATGATGAATGTTAATATCGCCTTGATAAACTGTTCCACCCTCAACCTTAGTTTGCCATCCCCTGGCATTATCTTGATTGATTTGGGTCATAGTGCTTTTGTCTACTATCTTACCAGCCTCTATTTCACGAGCCAGTGTTTCTACTTCTTTCGCAAACTCCGGTTCTTTATGTAAAACTATCTGCAAGTAAGCAGCAACCCTGTCTAAATCGGGTTTCGAGCCTTTTTCAGCAGCAACGAGGGCTGTTTCTGCTTTTAAATTTCCCCGTAACTTACCCCAAATCTTTTTTCGCAGCTCATCCATTTTACCAAGGGCTGCTTCAGTGAATTTCTCGATAGTTTTCTCAAATGCTTTGGTAAAAGCGAGAGTTGCGATCGCACTAGCTGTAATTGGTTCCAAATTATCCTACCTTATCTGGCGACATCTTCACTGATGGATACAATAACAGATGTTTAGATTCCAGATAGATAGAGGCTAATCCAGTTTCTCTGGTGAAAGTTGAAGGTAGGCTGTCAGGGAAAACTTTCAACATTAGTTACAATTGTTTCAACATTGATAAGCAACATTTGAATGTTCGTAATAAATGCTTAAATGTTAGTCACAATTGTTTCAACATTGATAAGCAATATTTGAGTGTTTACCACAAATGCTTAAACGTTTTTTATCAATGTTTGAATGTTAGTCACAATTGCTTGAACATTGATAAGAAACATTTGAATGTTTATCACAAATGCTTCGATATTTATAATTATGAGCCGCCCCAGCCTTTGCTTATCCTACCTCGTTTCTACGTAAGATTTTTATCCCAAATCTACGTTGAGGATTTAAATAGGACAGATGTAAATAGCATCTGGAAGCAATTTACTACAATTTAATTCCAAATTTCACAAAATCTCTGCCAACTTTACCAGCAGACTATTTGCTAAATCTGTATCAATACTATTTTCTTCACCAGCTAACAAGTTTATCACAGCAGATAGCCTGTCATCTACTTCAGAAATTCTCCAAGATTCATCTAAGTTTACGGCAAAATCAAACAGCGATCGCTCTCCTAAATGCTCTCTTACTTTCACAGCTACACTATCATTACTTACCAGAAATTCTTTGATAGTATCTAATTGAAAATTACCTAATATTTCATCATGTCCCCACGTTTCTAGCCAGTCTCCCTCCACATCTTCAACGTAAATATTCACAAAATCAACCCCATAAGTTAGCCAGTTTTGCTGCATTTGTCGCGCCGTCGCTAAAGCCTCAGCAAATGTATCTACTTGATTGTTGCAGTGAGTTTCTCTTTTATTAGGCATAAAAGCTGTAATTAGCACGTAAGTATATAGGCTAGACACAAATCTGAAATATGAAATTCCTGAAAAATCACGAAAATTTTAAATATTTGCCACCAGAAAGGTAATCACTGTTATACAGGGCCACGTTGACTAACTGGTTGACAAAATTAGCATCTTTGGGATTGTAACTTAAGAACAGCCCCCTCTCGATTTCCCACGATCGCAGTGTATTTTGCCAAGCTTCATACTTTTGGTGATTAAGTTCTTCACTAACACTGGTAACTTGAATGCACAGTGGTTGATTGTTACGACTAACAATTAAATCTGTTGCCATTGAAAGGTCGGCTATATAACGCTGCCAAAAACTACCTTCTCGCTGAACAATATCTTGGGCTATCGATCTAATGATATCATCATCAACCTGATTAAACTCGCCTGCCATTAATTTTTGTTTCCAAATATAAAACTTGGAGTCACTTGCATTGAACCATCTGGGAAATAAATAACCATACCAATATCTCTCAATCGGCGTCATCAGCTCGAACTTTGCTTTTTGTTCCTCTTCTGAAGGTAAGGATTTAATCATCAGCCAAATCGTGGAATCTGTAATCACCTCTAGCAGAAAGGCAATTACAAAGGGTTTTGCAGTCAGAGAACCTGGCTTGATGTCTTTTACCCAACGATTGATTTCTTCTAATCTTCTCGCTAGATTATGATCTATCGAGGAGGCTTGCTCGATAAGGGACTTTAACCGATCCTTAATTTCTGTTGCTTGCAAACGATGCCCTACTTTCAGAAGATTACACTTTTTTACACATTGATAACTAGATCTTAACTTGAAAATGTATTTAATTAATTTCCTCGTGTCATCATAATATTCTCTAGGTCGATGCCCTGTATACGTAAAGCCTCCCGCAGTCGAGCAATTTCTTGCTCTGCTTGTTTAGCGCGTTCTTCTGCCTCTTCGGCACGTAAACGTTCTTGTTCAAAATAACTTAGTTTTCTGAAATACCGTCAGTAATCGATTTTACAGTAGCAGGTTCAGACATTAGCGATCGCTCGTAAACCCGATAAATCTCCTATGTACCGAGTATAGGCATGAGCAACCAGTGCAATGAGAAACAAAATCCCTGGTTTTATAAAAATAAGTTGTCGGGAATCTTTAGATTTTATCTTAATTTCATTGGATTATTAGATCGTTAAAATTAGAAATATGTTAAGTAAGATTTATGCAACTGCTATTTTTAAGGAATGGCTTTTTAGCGTTAACTTTTGTTGCGATCGCTTCAACTGGTGGGTTAATTACAGGCTGTAACAATACTGCTTCCCAGAACCAAAGCCAAGCGCCAAAGGAAACCACCAGCAATGCTAATGACAAGCAGATGATGAATCACGGTGGTGGCATGACGAATCACAGTATGGGAATGGATTTAGGCCCAGCCGATGCTAATTTTGATTTACGATTTATCGACGCTATGATACCGCACCATCAAGGGGCTGTGGAAATGGCGAATGTTGCGCAACAGAAATCAAAACGTCCTGAAATCAAAAAGCTAGCAGACAATATCATCAAATCGCAAAACCAAGAAATCACTCAGATGAAGCAGTGGCGACAAACTTGGTATCCCAAAGCGGGAGATAAACCAATGGCTTACAACAGTCAAATGGGCCACATGATGGAAATGTCATCTGACCAAATGAAAACTATGATGATGAGTCAAGATTTAGGTGCAGCTGATGCGGAATTCGATCTGCGCTTTATCAATGCGATGATTCCTCACCATGAAGGGGCTGTAACAATGGTGCAAGATGCCTTAAGTAAGTCGAAACGCCCTGAAATCAAGAAATTAGCCCAAGAAATTGTTAAAGCCCAAGATATAGAAATTAAACAAATGCAACAGTGGCGAAAAGCTTGGTACAACAAGTAATATTATGTATTCTGTTCGATAAAATTTTCTCACCAAATTTTACTCATATTCAAAATAAACCCAGGCAATACCAACTCGCCGCTTACACTAGCAGGATTATCTAAACATTCTTCTGGCAATCCAGGACGATAAATATAAACTTTACGCTGCTTACGGTCAATTAACCAGCCTAACTGTATTCCTGGCTCATTCATATATTCCTCCATTTTTTCCTTTAAAGTCTGGAGGTTGTCGCTAGGAGATTTGAGTTCGACTACAAAATCTGGACAAATGGGAGCAAACTTTCGCTGCTGTTCTGGAGACAGAGCATTCCAGCGTTCTAGTTTAATCCAGGAAGCATCTGGAGAGCGTTCTGCACCTGTTGATAGCTTAAACCCAGTACTAGAGCTAAAAGTTATACCTGTGCCATCTTGTTCTGACCAAACCCACAATTGCCCAAATATGTTACCTTCTCGATTTCCTGTCTCTGAACCAGTAGGAGGCATAATTACCAATTCTCCAAATTTATTGCGCTCAATGCGTAAGTCACGATTCACCTGACAGAATTCAAAAAATTGTTCGTCTGTCATTTGCATTGATGACGGAATTTGCAAAACCAAAGGAGATGAGAACATAAGGATTTCCTCCAGCTTCAGATACCTAGCCCAATGACTATATTCTCACGCAAAAAAACAAAGGCGCAAAATTATATCTTTGCGCCCTTGCTTTTTATCAGAAATCATTTTCAGATTTACTTGTTAGGCTGAGGAGTCATCCGCAGATAGGGTTTGATTTCTTCATAACCTTTGGGGAATTTCTGTTTGAGTACTTCTGGATCTTTCAATGAAGGGACAATTACAACATCCTCTCCATCTTTCCAGTCAGCTGGTGTTGCCACGCTGTAATTATCAGTCAATTGCAGAGAATCAATTACCCGCAAAAGTTCATCAAAATTGCGTCCTGTGCTGGGAGGATAGGTGAAACTCAGGCGGAGTTTCTTATTGGGGTCAATCACGAAAACCGATCGCACTGTCACAGCCGCATTAGCATTGGGGTGGATCATGTCGTACAGATCGGCAACCTTGCGATCTGCATCTGCCAAAATCGGGTAGTTAAGAGTGGTGCTTTGAGTTTCTTCAATGTCTCCCACCCAGCCTTTATGGGATTCTACGTCATCAACGCTGAGTGCGATCGCTTTGACATTGCGCTTATCAAATTCTGGTTTTAGCTTGGCAACTGTGCCGAGTTCTGTTGTACAAACAGGTGTAAAATCAGCAGGGTGAGAGAACAGCACAACCCAGCTGTCACCTGCCCATTGGTAAAAATCGATGTCGCCGTGTGTTGAGGCTTGCGTAAAGTTGGGTACTGTGTCACCTAGACGGAGAGCCATGTGAGATTCCCTGTAGTTAGAAAAGCATATATATTCTAGTATGCCATCATGACATAAAACCCCTATTTCCCAGTCGGAGTTTAGCAGTTTGAAACAAAATTTTAGGTTGTCAGCGCTTTCGGATAAGGGACGAAAAAGAGGTAAAAACTATTAGACCTCTTGCAAAAATATATTTTTGCACTCTTAGGGGAAAGGGTAAAGGTTAAAGGGAAAGGATTTTAAGTTTCTTTACCCTTTTCCCGGACAAATGCCAATAATTCTATTGACTAAATTTCATATGTATGCATTTAATTAATATGTCTTCCCTATAGATTTTTCTTTACATAGAGGATTGCAAATATCAGGGCGATAGATGGCTACAAGCTATTGAGGTCTCGGCTTATTGAGTTGCAATATTTCCACACTATTGCAGAATTACGAGAAACTTTTTTAGCATAGATACAAGATTTTGAAAAATTTATAACTTGTTAAATAATTATTTTTATAACGCAAGTATTGAGGATAATAAAGACTACAAAATATTTCTTATTTTTGAATAACTTATGATGATACTAACCTTTTTAGTGATTGGTGTTATCCTCAGCACAACTGCGAGTTTTGTTTTTGAAGTTCCTTGGTTGATGCCAATTTTAGGTGCTGCTGTCCCCTATCCCATTTTCTTTTTACAAGTGCGTCGTCAAGAATATAAAAGTGCTTTTTGGTGGATGTTATTGTGGGGAGTTTTGCAGAGTATTGCCGTGATTATAGCAACAACAATCGCGCCACAAACAGCAGCAAAAGTCATTCTCCGCGGACAGTCATACACTACAGAGATGTTCCACTGGATTCGCACGGGAGAAGGTATGGAAGGAACAATCCGTTTATTTTTACCAAACCATTTATTGCACTACGGAATTTTTTGTATTCTCTGCGTTATCACCTTAAGTAGTGCGGCATTGATATTCGGCACTTGGATGCTAAACTACATGAATTTTTATGTTGCAGAATTAGTAAAAATCAGTGCTAAACCCTGGCTAGCAGCTATTTTAGGGTGGTATCCGTGGTCAATTTTGCGGATAATCGGGTTTATTGCAACTGGGGTGGCTTTAGCTGCTTTAGGATTAAATCTAATAACTCGCATCAGAGGCGAAGTTCCAAAGTCTCCCTTTGCGAAAACTTATATGTTGATTGGAATTGGTTTTGTGATTGCGGATATCGTTGTGAAAGCGGTTCTAGCGCCTATTTGGCAAAAACTTTTGTTATCTGCATTGGGTTAAATTCATTTGTTTTCCTGTAAGAGCGATCGCCAAAGGTGTAAACACCTAGTATGGGTAGAGTTTAAGGCTTTAATAGCAGCCACAAGGGTGAAGTTGTTGACGGTGGCTATAAAGTCATTGATTTCACTCAATATGGACTTTTTTATAAACTACTTGCCAAGCTCATAAAATCTACTATACTAAGTGTTTCAGATGGCACTTAAGACAATACAATAAAAGCTCATTGATGCACTTAAAACTCCAGTGATAAAAATTCTATTTGATGAATCTCATGACCAGTTGTCCTGTTCACAGTCGCAGGGAGACAATACTCCAAAAGAAGCATGGACAATCCTGTGCAGTCAGGTAAAACAGTTATTTGGTGATAATGCAATCTCCTTTAAAAAGGAACTGCTGACTCGTCAGGTACTTCAAGATTTTCAGATGCTAATTCTGGCTGCTCCTAAATCTCCTTTGAGTGCAGAGGAAGTGAAAGCAATAGTTAGTTTTGTCAAACAAGGAAACTCACTTCTAATTGCAAGTGACCAGGAATCGCTTGTTATAAAAGATGACAGCATAAATTTTGTCTTAGAATCTTTAGGATTACGCTTTGAAGAGTTATTAAATCATCCTCCAGAACAAGTATTTAACTTATTACCACACTATATTAGTTCTGAAGTATCTCAATTAAAGATTAGAGAGCCTGTTTATATCAAAACACTATCCAATTCTCCTTATCCAGTTGATATAATTGCTACTTTGCCTGATACTGGCAAAACTTTACTCGCTGCGCTGGAAGTGGATGGAAGTAATCAATCAGGACGAGTAGCAATTTTAGGAAATTATTTAATCTTTAGCGATAAATATATTGATACTGGTAATAACAGAAAACTAGCATCAAATATCCTTTGTTGGCTAGCTCATCAAAATTCCTTAGACTGTCGTGATGCTCGTATTGCTACAGAAGTAAATTACAAACAAAGTGCAAAATTTTCAATTGTTATTGCTAACCCCAAATTGCAACGTTTAGAGAATATAACTTGTGTGTTAGAGTCAGATACAGATATTCTAATTCAAGAACCAAGCAAAAAAATTCGTTTTCTTCCAGGGAACGGAAAAACTCAATTGCAATGGACTGTTATTCCTCAGCAAATAGGACAGCAAACTCTCAGATTAACTATAGATATTCCCGAACCAGGTAATTCAGAAACTAGTAAAACCTCATCTTTGTTTCTCGCTCCAGTTGCTCAATTCCAGTGTATACCAGATGCAGAATTTGACCTTGTATTCCTCAATCCTCAAGGAAAAGCTCAAGAAATTGTCGAAACTGGAGTTACTTTTGAAGTACAGGCGATCGCTCGTTGGAAGAATCATGCAAAAGCTGTTCCCTTAAGAATGCAGCTAGAGTGTCCCCTAACTCATATTAAAGTAGAACAAATATCAACAGAACGATGGTATTTGACAGTCTTAGATCCAGGGGATTGGTTAATTACTCTCCATATCAGCTATATTAATCAAAAAATTACTCGCCTGGTTCATGCATATCCATCTGCAAAGACCAAAATTGAAAAAATACAACGCGACGTAGTGACACCCTTAGCAGCAGAAATTCATTATCAAGTATCTCAAATACGCCAAGAGTTTGATAGTGAAGAAATACGAGAAATTCCCTTTGAATTGTTGACTCCTGAAGAACAAGTCAATCGCCTTTATAACTACAGTACCAAAGAGCAACTCCTAGAAGCTCTACAAGCAGCCAGAGCTGAAACTAAGCGTTTTTCACCACTAGTTGAAAAATTACTACAGTGGATTGCGCCTACTTATTCACCCCTATATGGTTGTTGTATTCCCTACGATCCAAAATTAGCAGCACATCTTGTCAAAGAACATCAATTTTTTGAGCAACAGTTAGCGTATAATTTCCAGGGTATAGAGGGAGATGAGCATTACGGTCAAACATGGCTAGAAGGTAATATTGCAGCCTTACTTTTACATGAAAAGTACGGTCACGGATTTTTCTACAAGCATACAAAAGTAGGACAGCAACTAGCAATCTTATACAGTCATGGATTGCTTCGTAAAGTGGATAGCGAAGGATTGAAATCTCCCTATCCTAGACTTCTGCATCAGGAATACAAGTCAGAAATTGAAGCTCTGCATCAAAGTAGTATTATCCTGAATGAAGGATTTGCTACATGGATGGAGTTAACTATACTACGCCGTCTCAAAGGGAGTGTCAGTCAAACAGTTTATCGGCGTAAAGACTTCTTGTTTAACTACGACGAGTATTTAACATTTCTTCAAAAAGACAGCGCCTACTTTCAACGTTTTGAACCTTTCTACCCTTCAAGATATCAGGAAGGATATGAATATTTAGAGGAGATTCAAACCAGCTTTGGTGCAGAATGCGGCTCTAAGTGTGTGGTTCAGGCTGTAATTAAAGCAGCAGACGTAGATTTTGGCATTATTGAACACAGTGGCAGGGTAGAATTTCTCCTACCTTCTGGTAAGATTAAGGAAGACTTGTTGAACGAAGATGATGATAATGTTACCTCACCAACTGAACGCCTAAAAACCATTTGGAAGTTACTGAGGAAACACGTTAATGAAATTCGTGCCGAACAACAAAAGTTGCAATGCCATCGTCATTGTTTACACCCTGATTGCCCAGTAAATTTAGTGATAAAAAAATACTTGGAGTGTTAAAAATATGGATAATTCACTAGAACGAGATATTAAAGAAATAGAGGACGAACTTTCAGGACAAAGGAAGAATAATTTCATAAAATGTGTACAAAAACTAAAATATCCAAATTCTAGACCATGGCCTATTTCTGATGATTCATTGAGTGGTGTTCAGAAAGCTGACCAAGATTGTAAAAATTGCATAGAAAATTCTGGATCATCACGAAAAAAAATAGAAAGCTGTATCAAAAGACTACTTACTGAATATCCCAGACATTAAGATTTTATTGTATATATCCTTCGGTTAAGAATTGTAATTAATATACTCTATATACTAGTAAAGAGGTGCTGCAATTTTGAGTAGTGACCAAGAGTTTTTTATTAAAATTAACGATATTATCGGCAAAACCTGGTTAGCAACTTTAGACGATTCTGGAGGCTATGTACTCTCCCTTAAGCCTATTGAGCAGAACAATTCATCGCCTGTGTTACCGGAAACAGAAAAACCGGAAAAAAACATATTATTAGAAAATAACTTACCAAATATCCCAAGTTCAGAAAACCCGGAAAAAAAACTAAATCAATCTACTAATGGGGACTCAGAATCACCAGAGGAATCTAATGCAATAAAGAAAGAATTATGCTTGGAATTTAATAGAAACTTACGAACACAAGAAAATTGTCAAGATTTTGTAGAACAAATCAACAATAATAACAATCTAATAGATAGTGATATCTTGCCAATAAGATATGAAGAATTACGAGGAAAACTTTTATCTGAGAAAATGATAAGCTTAATTCAAATTTTCCGAGAGCGAGGTAAAATCAAGCAATTACAACAAGTTTATTATATTTGTAAGAAATTTAAGAGTTTATAACAAAAACTATCATTTTATTATTTGTCTTCAAGTAAAATATTCAGGTTTGAAATCCTTTATTTTATCAACTAAATCTTTAGTATCCTTCTCTGCTTTCAACTTAGAAATTAATGTCTTTACCTTCTCCTGTTGCGTTTCTCCATTAAGTTCTTGATAAACTACATCACCATAACTATATAAAAGATAAATTAACTCATCTGAATTAAAAAGAGTGTTCATAGCTTTCTCTAATTCTGATGGCGAATTTCTTAAAACTTCAGCATCAAATTTATTAGGCTTTGGTCGTGGCATAATGTTGCCATCACGCGCACTCATGTACAAAACAGGAGTTCCAAAATCTCGATTAGTATAAAATTCTGAGTCAATGGGGTGCTCGCGTGCAATTTTTCTGCGACCTTGCTGCATAGCAGCGTCAACTGACTCACCCTTCGCTAATGCTTGATAAAATGCTTCACTAAAAAATGAAGCAACTGCGTTATTTAATGGATATTGCATGGCAATAACAGCTGGAATTTCATTTCGAGTTAATTGTGGAGCTAACCCTGCATAGTTTGCAGTAAAATCAACTTCACCACCTTGACAAGCTTGAAGTATAACTAAGCGGGGTTGAAAATCACTAAAAAATTCTCCAAACGTCCTATCAGAAACCCACTCTACTTTTTTAGCACTATTAACAAGAGTAATTTCTCCTACTTGCTCTTGCGAATCAAATCTTCCATGTCCAATGTAGTGAAGAATATGAGGTTTAATATTATTGATTTTTGCCAAAACTTCTTGTTTGTTTTTATTTCTTAAAACCTCTAGATCAATTAAATAGCTATTTTTGAGATTTTCAATTACTTTTATAGTCAGGTCTGGCAATACTTTATCAATTCCTTCTTCTTCTGGCTCAGAAGTGACGCATAAAACTTTTAAGGAATCTTCTGTGATATTAAGATTACCTCGTCCTGAAGCACTGGAAATGTAACGAGATATAACTAAGTGGGGGTCATCAACAATAAAAAAACCTCTTCTAGTTTCACTACCAGGATAATAAAGAAATTCCCAAGGTAGACCAGCTAACTCGTTCGCTTCTCCACGGAAAACTAATTGAAGTCTATATCGCTTGGGATTTTTGGTTTCTTTAGATTCTCGAATTTCTTTGATAATTTCCCCTAAAGCATTGTCTACACCTTTATTAAATAAGCATTTATACAAAAGTGTGCCAAATTCTTCAAATGCTTGACGTTTTTTCAGTTTTTTCCCACGTAGTAAATTTTCAAATTTAGCAATTTTTCTACAAATAGGAGCTAGGTATAAATTGCCAAAATCGTCCCTACCTGTATCTTGATTGTGAAAACAAACTCTGTCATAATTTTCCACTATTATTTGGCACTCAACATATTTATCACTGCTCATTTTTAATAATCCTAGCAATTTTTGACATCTGCGTTGTTTTTACTATTTGCAAGGTGGCTTTTATCGCCTATCCTCAATAATTAAAATTAGTTATTTAAAGATAAATCATTATATACTAGGAGTTATATTCCATGTTTCCGAATATTTAATGGGAGCGCCTTTCTCAAAAAAAGTTCTGGCTTTGCTAGAAAAAATACGCATTAAATCGCCTAAATTTTCTATTTCGGCAGTCCAGAAATTGGGATGATGGTAAGCTTGAAGTGCAGCATCAATCTTAACTTGCTGGACTGATTTTGGTACCTGTAGGACTACTATCAAAGTGGGGTGGTTATCTTGAAAGAATTCTGCACCATCAATACGCCACATCACTTGAGAGTCACCGGGGTTATTATGCGTTATTTGGGCTGTCTTTAAAGAGTAAGTAAAAGGCTCTAAGGTTAATCCAAAATTACTTTTTATATTTAAATTAGCACCTATATTAGTTGTAACTTTTGCTTCCTCAGCTTGTAGATTTATTTGTCCAGTAGTAGCTTCAAATTCCAGATTTTCTCCTATGCATATTTCTATATTACTGTTAGTTTTAAGTTGTTGTTGAAATTTGCGATCCGGTAAAATCATCAGAGCTTTTGGTTGCAAGTGTGCTTCTGAAAATTCCGAATGAAATTCAACTATACACTCCAGCTTTTTGAAATACCAATTAGGGGGTAGAGATAAAGTGATAGGAAAGTGAATCCAATAAAATTTGTAATTTTGGCTGAGTTCTTGGAATTTGTGAGGCACAGTTCTGCCAGAATCCGTAAAGTCGCTTTTGGAAAGCTTGTCAACGTCAGGATACTTAGCAAATTTCGCTATTTCTTGATTAAGTTGCGCGAAAAGACGCGAAGTGGGATTATTATCTGGAGTTTGACCTTGACTTTCATCGCCTAACTCGGAATATAAAGCATTTAATTCGTCTAAAAACTGTGATCGCTCTGTTCCATCAAAGTCAAAATCGAAGCCCAAGCTGTTAGGGGTATTCATAGATCCTCTATTAAAATAATAAAAGTACTAACAGGCAAAAATCCCACAGTGACGATTTCGTGTGTTTTTTCTAACATCTACTAAGTAATGGAAGTATACTACTTGAGTAGTATTTTGTATATATTTTTTCTTTTTATTTAACAAAATTTCTATTTAGTTAAAATTTATACTAAAACAGTTTAATGGTAACAAAGCCGATCAATGCGTTCGTCAACAACAGAAAGCCTGATGTGCTGCGATCACAGGAATTATTCATTTCCTCTATTGGTTTATCTGAAAAATAGTTGCGCCAGATAAATATGGACTTACTTGTTCGTTCTTTTTTAGCTGGATGAAACTTAAGCAAGGTAAGAATTTGTAAGGGTGCAACAGCATATAGTGGGGAAACTGCTATTGTCTTAACTGTTTTTGTTCTTTATTCTACATTCAACCCCTAATAACAGTTAAAATGAATAAGAACCCACATCAATACGTAGTTACTTAATAACTAAGTTTAGGGGCAATACCAATTATGAGCATTGAAAAAGGCGATAGGGTTATAACTCCGAAGGGACAAGGCGAAGTAATTGACGCTAAAGTTTATAACGGAATACTTTCAGTCTTCGCAGATCCAGAAATTAAAGTCAAGTTAGATACTTCTGGACAAGAAAAAGATTTCCATCAAGAAGATTTAAAATTAGAAACTAAAAAACCAAGCTCAAAAGAGGCGATTGAGGCAGTAGATAAAATTAAAACACAACTTAATAAAATCCCTAATATGCCAACCAGAGAGAAAGGAGAGTTACCTAATCATCTAGAATATTTTAAGGAAGATATTCAAACTAGTAATGAACTCAAAAAACAGTTAGCACTGACAAATTTAGACTATGTAGATAAAACACTTGAAGTACTCAGAAAAACAGATTCTACAGCAAATTGTTGGAAGGAAATAGAATCTAATTTGAAGATATTACGCTGGTGGACTAGAACAAAATAACAATGTTCAAGCTGTCATCTTACGCAAAAAATACAGGTGTCACCCAATTTAACTCATTTGATTAAGTTGCCAGAATTTTTTGGTAGGCTTGGATTGTTTGCTTGGCGATCGCATCCCAGCTAAAATTTTCCAATGCATATTTTTGGGCATTTAATCCCCGTCGTTGGCGTTCTGCGGGATTTTCCAAAGCCTCTTGTAGTAACCCTACCAGTGCTTGCACATCTGTTGCGCCTACCCAACCCGACTCGCTATCACGTATCTGTTGACAAATATGTACTTGGTCAGAAATGACTACGGGTACACCTGCAACCATCGCTTCAGCTACAGCAATCCCAAAATTTTCGTAGTAGGAAGGTAAGACAAATAAATCAGCAGCTTGTAGTAAACTAACTTTGAGTTCACCAGAGACAAAGCCTGTAATTGTAGTGTGCGATCGCAATGGTGAATTTTGAATTTGGGATATTATCTTTTGTTCGTAATCTGGTTCTTGAGGATTTGTCCCAGCTAAAACAAAATGAAACTTATAACCAACCGCTAACAGCTTCTCTAGCGCCGGAATCAACAAATTTAACCCTTTTTTCGGGTCAATTCGTGACATAAACAGCACCAATGGTACATCCTTTGGTATTTCTAACTGACTATATACATTTTTAATAGAAGATTGACGAGGAATCACACCCAAGGGAATCACCAAATCTGGCGTAGATACTCCAAATCGTTCTGATATTTTAGCTTCTTGGTCGCTGGTAAAATGAATTGCTGCGGCACTAGCTAAATTTTGACGTTCTATAATTGCGGCATAAAGCAGTTTTAATTGCTTTTTCTTCTGTAAATCAGCCGGATCGAGAGTACCCAAAGGACGGAAAATATAAGGTAGTTTTTGCTGACGACACACAAGAGCAGCAGCACTAATTATTGGCGAGAATAGAGCGTGAATATGTGCTATGTCAAACTCATGAGCGTGACGTTTTAGCCAGTTTAATAAATCGAGGGAAAATTTGTAGCGACGAAACGGCGCACAACGAAAGTAAATTATTTCATAGCCATCTTGTTTAATTGGGCGATTTAAAGGAACATCCAGAGGTGTTTGACCATTATCGCCATTACTATCAGTTGTGAGAATTGTAACTTCTACTCCCTCTTTTACTAACGCTGGAGCTAATCCAAGTACCATTTGACTCGGCCCACCGTAAATTAGAGAAATTGAGGGAACAATTTGTAACACTTTCATTTTTTTGTCATTTGTCATTTGTCATTTGTCATTTGTCATTTGTTATTTACTAATGACCAACTTTTGATAAAACTCTAATTGCTGTTTAGCCAAAGCTTTGTTTGTATATTGAATCATTGCTTTTTTATAACCCATTTCACCGAGAGTATGAGCAAAATCTGGTTTATCCATTAATTGAACTAAGCAATTAGCAAGAGCTTGAATATCACCTTCAGGAAATACTAAGCCAGCATCGCCAATTACATAGGGAATTTCACCAGAATCAGAACCAATTACAGGAACTTGGCAAGCCATTGCTTCAATTAGCACATGACCAAATTGCTCTTTCCAGCCAGCAGAAGTTAAGGTTTTAAACTTGTAAGTTGTTTCTGAAGGTAATACTAAAGTACTCATTAAGTTGATATAACTTGCAACCTCATCATGGGGAACACTTTCTATCAAAATTAGTCGTTCTTTAATATTGTTTTCCGTCGCAATTTTCATTAATTCACTTTGCAACTCTCCTCGTCCCAATAACAGGAACTTCCAAGGTTTATTCTTCAAAGTGGCTAAAGCTTGCAAAAGTGTTAATAACCCTTTTTCTTGGACAAATCGCCCTACAAAACCTACTACAAAATCCTCTTTTTCAATGCCTAACTTAGCTGCTAACTCTGGTTGAGCTTTGGGAGTAAATAAACTTTCATCTACACCCAGTTGTGGCATGACTTTAATTGCACCTGTATATCCCCGTTGCCGCAAAATTTCTGCTCCATCCTGATTGCCAGAAATAATCCCGTGGCTGTGGTTAAGGTTATATTTTTCTAATAGAGAAATTGGTAGTTTCAGTTCATAAGGAAGATTCCACCAAGTAAAAAATACATTTTTTGCCTTGAGTCCTAATAGCTGATTTAAGGCAATCATTTGAGTATAAGCCAAGGCTCTAGAACCTTGTTCTACTTGGATGATTTGCGGGCGGAATTGTTTTAATAAAGATATCAAATCAGCGCCAAAGGTAAGAAGTCCCTGATGATTTTGACTAAAATTAGAAACTGGAACTATTTTAAATCTGCCTTCATCCCGGTATTCAGTTTCAATAATTCTGTTTTGTACACCGCCTGGTTTCCAGCGCTTTGGGACTACAACTGTAACTTCAATGTTAGGTTCTAGTTGAGATAAAGCGCGTAATTTTTCACAGTTGAGGTCTACGATATAAGTATGACTAGCAACTAAAATTCTCATTTTTCATTTATTCTTTGTTATTCACTAATGACCAATGACAAATGACAAATGACTAATAACTAAACTTGTTTATCCAATCGACTGTAAATTTGACCATCGTTCCAAAGTGATTGAATGACAGTACCCAAGGCTTTGAAGAAACCCAAAATGTAGAAAATACCGCGAGTGGCAATTTTGATGGGGGAACCGCTTTTGTGACAAGGTGGGCGTCCGAGAACGTGACAGTCAAATAAACGACCATATAAACACAAAGCTTGAGTCGCAGTCAGGTTTTTCAGCCCCAGTAAAAAATGATTGTGGTAAAAGGTGAGTTGATATTTTAGCGATCGCATACTAATATCGTGACAACCCCCTGTTTCTTCGCCTAAATGCACCAAATGGGCTTCTGGGTCGTACCAAATCTTATACCCCGTCTGTCTTACCCGCAAACAAAAATCTGACTCTTCGCGCACTGCACTACCGCGAAACCTCTCATCAAACCTCAATCCATACTTGGTAAAAATTTCGCGGCGAAATGACATATTACAACCCCTCGCTGTCAGCACTTGTTGGGGTTTGATGGTATGTACTAAATCAATATGATACCAAGCAATTCCTGGGTCCATAGCTTCGGGAGGCAAATATTCAATCTCTAAATCTCCTCTAGAATCACCTAATTTCATTCTGTCAAAAACCCGACCTGCTACAGCCCCCACCTCTGGATTTTGCACATAATTTTTCGCATGGGCTGCTAACAATCCAGGGGTTAACTGAACATCATCATCAATAAACAATATTATTTCACCAGATGCCCGCCGGACAGCATAATTCCGCGCCCCTGGCAAACTTGCCCAATCTAAGCGCAACCATTTAATTTTACCTGCCTTTGCCATCTCTTCTAGGTAGGCTTGAATTTCTGGTTGGTGTTTTGGAGTTTGGTCTACAATTAAAACTTCAAAATTTGGATAATCCTGTTTTAAGACATCCACAATGCTATCGCGTAGTGCTTCTTCTCGTCCGTAGGTTGCAATAACTACAGTAACTAATGGCCAATTATTCATAAATTTTATTAAGTAATTTTACTACCTATATAATAGCCTTGTAGAAATTAATTTTCATGAAATTCAGTAAGTGGCTATTGCTTTAATTTACATACTGTATTTTCACGGATTTTGGAAAACCTCACTTTCATTCCTCTTTCTGACTACGAAATTGCTTACCCATCAATAAGTATCATCGAAAAATAAGTGTATGGCGAGAATTTCGAGGTAGGTTTGAAATACTGAGGTATTTTTGACCTCCAATCATATC
Source organism: Nostoc sp. DedQUE08 (assembly GCF_034530895.1). Lineage (NCBI taxonomy): Bacteria > Bacillati > Cyanobacteriota > Cyanophyceae > Nostocales > Nostocaceae > Nostoc > Nostoc sp. DedQUE08. The sequence goes on along the minus strand of NZ_JAVRCD010000005.1, from coordinate 27,820 downwards.
TTTGGCCATTTTTATTTCATTTAAATTGTTTTTAGACGTTTTTTCTTCTTTTTTTGATCGGGGTTAGCTTCTTCCTTATCTTGTTTCTCCAGTTCTGGTAACTTAAAAAGAACTCCCGCAAAAAACCAATAATAGGCCGCGACAGGATCGACATCCAGAGGATAGTAGTAAGTGTTGGTGCTAATAAACAATATAAACACCCACAAAGCTGCTCCGGAACTACGGAAATTACGGTTCTTTATGGAGCGATAGGTTTTAAAGCCCAGAATTGTTAAACTTGTTACCAAACCCAGAAACGATAGTAATCCAAAAATTCCTACTTCATAAAGTACTTTGGGGTAGTAAGTTTCCACAAGCTTAGTTTGGCCCATCACACGGGCAGAGTTTGTTGCTCGTCCTAAGCCGCTTCCCAATGGCCCGTCTACGTTTTTCCAATTTTCTTCAAATTGCTGGATGATAAAATCTTGAGGTGGTGAAGCGTTCCAACGACTGATAAAACTCTCGGTTCTCTCTTGTACGACAGCAGGGTTACTCACCATCGCAATTCCCAGAATGAAGGCAAGTCCCACGCCTATGGGGATAAATCGTTTCAGGTTGCCAAGTTGTCCGGTAAGCAATAGCAAAATCCCGAAACAGATTGGTACTAAAGCTAAGGCGATTCTCTGCCCAGAGATTACAGCATCGATAAAGACTCCCACTATAGAAGCTAAACCGATAATCCGCCATATTGGCGAGGGGTCGGTGAAGCCGGTGGCAAAGGTAAAAAAGGTGCTAGAAATTAAAAACCATGCCCACTGCCAAGGAGCTACAAATGTCCCTGGTAGGCGAATAACCCCTTCTTCGGGACTATATACTAGCGCTCCACCAAAATAACATCGGGCTTCGAGTGTTGCTCTAAATAAGGCATCTCCTTCAAGACCTCTAGTACCCTGACATACACCAGTTAGTAGTAAAAAATATTGAATAAATCCCAGCGCGCAGCAAATCAGTGTAAGGACAATTTGGAGGCGCAATAAAAATAGAAAATCCCGCTTATCGCGAATTAGATAGTAGGCACAACCAATCAGAGGGACATAGCCTAAAAATACTTTTAGTCCCAGAATTCCCATACCTAATGGTATTTCTGGGGGTGCTTTTTCTAATAGTCCTGCACTAGGCGGGTTAAATTGCTGTCCACCATTAACAAACAACAGTGTTAGCAGACTGCAAGCCAAAACAATATAAAGTGGGATTTTAATGCCTTTGGGAATAATTATCGGTAGCCCCTGTCTACGACAAGTCTGCCAAAGTCCAATTAGCGCTGGAACGTAAAAGGCATCTTTAGCTAATTGGAGTATGGGACTATTGCCCAAGTAGTAGGTGACAGTACCTCCAATAGGTATGTAAATAATGAAGGCATATAGGGCTTGGCGTGGATATTTGTAGGAAAGGGACATGACTATTATCCCTAACACGCCAGGGACTGCTGCTTTAATTCCAGCTACGAAAAAAAGTAGAATGCCAACGAAGACACCGCCAAAAATGGCGGTGGTGAGTAAGCTAGTGAGTTCTTTACGTACTTGGGCAGATTTGCGCTTCTGGGCTAACTGTTCTTTGAGACTAAGGGTAGAAGTTTCCTTTTTAGCCTGCTTTTTTGATTTTTTAGATTGCTGAGATTTTGATTTAAATTTTGGCATAGTGGCACTGTAGCCTATCAGCCTCGCAAAAGACTCCATTATATAGGACTAATATTTGATTTTAAAATACACGTAGGGGCCAGTGCGTTGCGGAGGTTCCTGATGCTTGAGTACTTGCTCTAAGCGTTGGCGCAGCCTCTGGTAGAGAAGTCATGCCTTGGCGTACCCTTACAGGGAAGCAAGCTACTGACGTGGCAAGCTTAAAATAATGTGAGTTCGACAAGCCCTCTCCGTGTCGGAGAGGGGAGCCAAAACCTTAATTTCTCGTTGCTCCTCCCTTTCCCCGTGGGAGGGAGAGGTTCATCGAACTCACGTTAAAATAGTGCATTAGACGTAGGTTGGGTGGAGCGGAGCGCAACCCAACATATATCAGGATGTTGGCTTTGGCAAAGCCTCTACCCAACCTAGGATTTTTTGCAACATTTTAGCCTTGCCATGCCACTACGGCACAATTTAAAGCTTTTGGTGCGTTACACTTTGCTAACACACCATATAAGACTATTTATGAGATGAGATTTTTCCAAAAACAATTTAAAATTCCGATAGTTGAAAAATCTCTCTGGATTGCTGTAATTTGTATAATCCAAATTCATCTTTTAATGATTGATTTAACAATTTCCGATTAAAAATGCTAAATCTTAATCTTGTTGAATTGTTAAAAAGATTTTCTCCTGTTTCCAAAATATAAACTGCCCCTGGAAATGGTAATGATTTAATGGATTTTCCTTTGCTCTTTAAAATATCTCTGACTTTAGCGTGGTCTATATAATATTTATAGTATCCGTAGCCACGATTATATTCTGCTGTTTCTGGCAAATCATTCAAATCATATCGAATAATATTACAAGTTCCACACATTTTATAAAAATTGCTTCTCTTGATATATATGTAATCACTGCCTTCTTGATATTTATAACCTTTATTTATAAACCATCCATTAGAATCAGGGTGTTGTTGAACAAATTTGGCTAAATTTCCACTAACACAATCGTCAGCATCAACTGTGATAGTGTGAGTGGGAGAAAATTGACGAGCATACATCAATCCTTTTAAGATTTTACGCCCTTTGTCTGTGTCTCCTTTGGCTACAGGGCTAGGCTCGTTTGGAAGTGAAAAATCAACTGTAATGTATGTTATATGAGGATGAGTAAATTCTATTTTGGGCTTTTCGTTACAAACAACAATAACGTGAAAGTTAGGTGAGGTTTGATTGCAAACTGATTTAATACATCTTTCAAATAATTGTGTAACACGCTCCCAGGAATTGGAAACTTGTGCACTTTTGAGTGGGATAACAAAAACAAGCACTATATTTTATCAGAACAAACAGCTAGGAATCTCGAAGCAAATAATAACACGCTAAGACTGACGCTAAGACTAAATGTCAGTAGATCGAAAAGTTTTGTAAGTTGACGAAAGAATCAGGGTTTCAGACGAGGTTTTGATGTTGACGATCGCGAGCGATGTCTACGACGAGCTACGCCTATGCTTGTACTGCATCCTTAAACCACCAACAACGCTGCTCGTTCCTTGAAAAGCATCTAACAGGATTCCGGCAAATTGTGTTCCTAAACTCTAATTAACAGCTGGTAAGGGTTCTGGAAAACTTTTCGGTCTACTGACAGTAACAGAGGCCAATTACCCGATTTCAGGCAATTCGAGTTACTTGCTGATTCACACGAGGACGGCCAAAGCGTTCCCAAGCACTCCCTCCTCGCAAAAATAGCTCTAAAAAGCGCAATGGTTCCCCTGAATCGCCTCTTGACCAACCGGAACTACCAGGAGCAAAGGCTAAAGTTCCTTCAGATACCTTGAAACTGCCATCAGAATATACCGCATCACTAACCACATCTCCAATTCGGATTACGATCTTGCTTTGAGGCTCCAAGTTAAGCGTATGCGCCCCAATAGTTGTTTTAATGTTGCCGTAGCCATCAATCCAGGCAATGCGATCTGATGGAACATCTGGAATTTGCTCACTCTTGAGGCTATCTCCCAGAATGCTAAAATCTTCATTCATAATCGCAGCCGCAGCCGGAGGAAATACATCTCGTGAGCGAAACTGCGAACCACCACGGGAAACGTTGACCACTCGCAACTCCTTTGTATGGTTTTTGATAAAGGAGAGGGTGTAGCCTGCATTCACACCCACTACTTTTACACCATTGGATAGAAGGGCATAAGTTAGACCTTCACCTTCATTATCTCGACGAGCTTCAGGATCGTCCTGACGAGGCGCACAGTTGTGATAAATTAGGCGATCGCTAGGCCCAGGGTTAAGTCCTAGTTGGGCAATCCAGAATCCCGTTGCCAAGGTACTGAATGCTGGAACCGAAAGCAAATGAATTTGGGCATCGGGAAAAGCCATCAGCAGACGTTGTGTGACTTCTGTAAATGCCGGATCTCCTGTACCGTAGTCTGCAATGACGCAGATAAACATTCTGCTCCTCCTTTTGATGGGGTAATTTGCAATCAACCTAATTCATAATTAGTAATTATGAATTATTTCGTCATTATCTGATTACAAGGTGAAATGAAAAAATGAGTATTCATTTCACTCCTAATTAATAACGTTAAAGTCTTAGTCAACGCAATGAAAACAATTACTTCACTTTTTAGCGAAGAACGCAACCAACTCCAGATAGATATTGATAACACAATCGGCATTGAGCAAATAGTTAAACTGGTTCAAAACCGACTCGATAATCTCGAAAGAATTTACATTGAAAAGCTTAATTTGGCTCAAGTTCGTCTGGCTTCCTTTTTCTTGGATACGCTACGGCAGTCTATCGCCACTCTGGCAGCAGCTAACTATCTTCAAGTTGCTCCAACAGAACAAAGGCAAATTACTAATATAGGGCCAAAGTTGTTTAGCAGCAGATTCATCCTGAAACTGCTAAAGGGACTAATTTATATAGGCATCTTAGGTTCGTTGTTTTCTTTAACTAAAACTACCCCAGGTGCTTGGATGGCTATCTTATTAACCTCTCTACTTATCGGATTAGAAATTGTACTTCAACTCGAATTAAACAACCAGCAAAATGATTCTATATCCGAAGGACTATTGGAATTACCTCAACCGATTCTCCGGGTTGATAGCAAAGTATTTCTAGATCATCTTGGCGATGCTCTCAACACTATCGACTTAGCAGTAGCTAGAGTAGGAGAATCAAATAAACATGAAGGCGACTTAGCAATAGAAGAACTGCCAGAGTTATTGAATTTTCTCCAAAGACTAATGGGCGCATCCAAACTTGATAAACCTCAAATGGCTTATGAACTGGCGAAACTTCTGCCACAGATTTTAATGTCTCAGGGAATTAACGCTCAAATTTACCGATCGAATAGCGATCGCGAATATTTTGACTTTGAGCCAAGTATTGACCCCGATACCAAAGAACACGTGACTCTAACGCCGGCTTTGTTAAAAGGCGATCGCTTGATTAGACGCGGTAGGGTAATTGAACCAGCATATTCCTCTGCTAGAGAATAATAGACAATAAGGGTATGGAAATTTTAGAAACAATCGGTTTTGATTTAGGACACGGTGAAACGGCTGTAGCGAAAGCGATCGTGGAAAGCATCGACCCCCCCCAAATGCTGGAGATAAATAACAAGAAGAACCAAATTACAGCCCTTGGCTGGCATCCTAAACTCGGTTATCTTGTCGGCGAACAAGCATTAATTCAAGCTGGCGTTACTCAACTGACAATCTCTTTCAAGCAAAAACCCAACAACGATCCCAAATATCGAGAAACAATTAGCACTTTTGTGGCAACCTACTACCGCCTTTTGAAAGAAAGCAAACAACTTGCAGGTGGGGAAAGTAGCTATTTTTACATTGGTTGCCCTTCAGGATGGACAATTAGCGATCGCACCGAATACCAAAAGCTGCTTCAAGAAGCTGGCATTCCCCAACTAAATGTTGTACCCGAATCGCGGGCTGCTTTCATGCAAGCCAAGGAAGCCGGGAAACTGGAGTATGACAAACTTGTTGCATCGGTGTTAATTGTCGATATTGGTTCTTCAACCACAGATTTTACTTTGGTTAAAAGCTTAGAAGAAATCCCGATAGATTTCGGGAGTAATACTTTGGGAGCATCTTTAATTGACAAAGCTATTTTTGCCCGGACTCTCGCCAACCACGAACAAAAAGCATTACTCGAAAAAGTATTTCGGGAATATCCCCATCACCAAGCTCGTTGTGAACTTGCTTGCCGCAAAGCTAAAGAAGATTACTTTTCTAATGAACAGCTATACAGCGATCCTGCATCCTTTGCGCGTGGCTTCGAGTCGATCAACGAACAGATTTATTTTATTCCCCAAGTGAATAAATTGATGATGGAGGAAATTTTAAATCAACCCTTACCTGAACTGGAAAATCATAGTTGGATTAAATCATTTCGCGACTCTTTAAAGGAGGCGAAAGAAAAGCTAGAAAAACTTGGAATCGTGCCGAAACTTGTGCTGATGACTGGCGGTGCATCTCGCATGAAGTTCACGCACGTTCTTTGTCAGGAAATGTTTCCCGAACCAGAAACGCTGCTTCGCCCCGATCCAGAACCGGAACGCTGCATTGCTATGGGTTTAGCACGAGTAGGAAGATGGGATCTGCGTGCTGCTGCTTTTAAAGAAGAAGTGAACAAACTATTTACCTCGAACCAGCTTAAAGGTTTGATTGAAAGGCATATTCCAGAGTTAATCGAATCACTAACTAAGCCTTTGGCGGATGGCTTGATTGTCAACGCAGTTAAACCAAGTTTAAAAGATTGGCAAAAAAACAAAATACGGACTTTAGCCGATTTGGAAACAGCTTTGATCGGTCGGGCAGAACAGTGGCTCAAAAGCGATCGCGCTGTGCAGATAATTAATCATCAATGCGCTTTTTGGTTTAGCAATAAAATCCAACCCGATTTAGCCGCACAAACCGATCCAATCTGTCGAAAGTTCCAGATACCTAGAAGCAGCTTAAGGTTCCAGGATAGTATTGACCCAACTTTTGTTAACCCAGAATTACAAATTGGAGATGCTATTCTGGCTGAGACAGTAGCATTTATCGTCAATATAGTAATTGGTGGAGGCGCTGTGGCAAGCATCATCACTCTCATCCTAACTGGGCATTTAACCTGGCCGATTGCACTAGTATATGGGGCTTCGTTGATGGCAGCAGGAATGGAGCTAAATCGTAAGGGTGTTCAAGAAGTAATTAAGACAAATGTAGATGTACCTAGTTGGATTCGTTCTAATTTTTTGAGCGACAAAAAAATTGAGGATATATGCGATCAAATAAAGCCGGAGTTAGAGAAAGTTCTTCAAGAACAACTGACAGCAAATCAAGAAGCTTTTGACAAACTGATTGTCAAAGTTGAGCAAGGACTTCAAACAAGCCTTTCCACTAAGGTTCAATCTTGCATAATTCTGATTCAATAGTGGTGATGAGTGGCAGGAAATATAGCTTTTTAAAATTATTATGACATCGCCTATGTATTTTAAAAAAGTGGCAAGAGATAGTTAGAGTACTGGCAACGGCAAATAAATAGGAACACAACAGGAACAACTATAGCATTTCCTAATCGATGTACATCATAGCCCCCTCCTTGCTTGCGGGGAGGGGTTCTCATACCTCACAAAAGCAGATAAACGCTATATTTCATCTAATTTTTCTACTTAACGGTGATTTCAATATGTAACCTGTTCAAAAGTCAATGATTCAAACAATAGTTGTCTTTCTCATCATTGGACTAATTATTACTGGGATTTTAGTCAATCCGATTTTAGTCAAAAGACGAAGAAACCGTCTCAAACATCGTCCTTTTCCTCCCCTGTGGAATGCCATTATTGAAAATAATCTTCCCATTTATCTCTGTCTTTCTCCCGATGAACTCAGACGACTTCAGGGACATATTCAAATATTCTTAGCAGAAAAGCAATTTATTGGTTGTAGAGGATTACAGGTGACAGAGGAAATGAAATTAACTCTTGCTGCTGTTGCCTGTTTACTTCTATTAAATGAACGGGGGCAGTACTTCCCCAGACTTCGTTCAATTTTGGTGTATCCCAACGCTTATTTTGTTCAGGAAACGAATTCCGTCGGAAAATATGTTGTTGAGGAAAGGCGTGTGGCAAGACTGGGTGAATCGTGGACAAATGACCAAGTAGTAGTGTCTTGGGAACAGGTGAAACAAGACATTAATAACTGGAGGGATGGACGTAATGTTGTGCTTCATGAATTCGCCCATCAATTAGATCAAGAAGATGGTAAAGCTGAAGGAGTTCCGATACTGAAAAACAACTCAGACTATGCTATTTGGGCGAAGGTGATGACAGAAGCATATCAGCAACTTTGCAATGATGTTCTACAAGGTGCAAAGACGGTAATGGATAGCTATGGCGCAACAAATCCCGCAGAATTTTTCGCCGTAGCGACTGAGACATTCTTTGAGAAACCGCACCAATTGCTGTCTAGGCATCCGGCACTTTATGAGCAACTGCAACGTTATTATCAATTAGATCCCGTACAATGGGTGTGAAGTAAGTCGGCAAGAAGAAATCACATTATATTCAGTTAATCAACTTTCCTTCAAAATATTTTACGAATTATGAATTACGTTTGCGCAGCGTTAGCGACGCAGGAGCGTCATTACGAATTACGAATTATTTTAACTAGGAGTTTTTCATCGCCAGAATCTTCAAAGCGACTGCTTCAGGGACGGGCATCACTGATAATCGATTTCCTTGTCTCACCAACATTAACTCTTCGGCGCTAAACTTCTCTTTGAGTATTGATAGCAAGATGGGGTTAGAAAAAGCCTCAACAAATTCCACTACAACTGTTTGCCACCGAGGCGATTCGGAACTTGATTTAGGATCGTAGTATTTACTTTCTGGCTCAAACTGGGTCGGGTCAGCAATATCTTTTTTCACTACACGCATTAACCCAGCAATACCGGGAGCATTAGTGCCGGAGTGATAGAAAAAAGCTAAGTCTCCTTCATCCATAAGGCGCAAGAAGTTGCGAGCTTGATAATTGCGAACGCCGTCCCAGATAGTCTCTTTCTGCTGTTGAAGGTCAGCAATGCTATAGGCTTCTGGTTCTGATTTCATTAACCAATAATTCATCTACACAAATTATCTATATATAAAACTATTTTAATTTTGAGCAGGTAAATAAGTTCGTAGTAAGGGCTTTAGTCCTTATTTTCTAAGCACCAAAGTGCTTACTACAAACCCTCTTATACTAGTGAATATTTAACTTAACTTCGGTAAGCTATAACGGCATAAAACGGATCTCCTCCAGCTGCACCCAACCACTGTAAGATATTCGGTAATGTTGATTTATGAACTATAACTTCTGCGGTTGTAAATCCTGGAACTGAGGCAAAATAAGCTTTAACTAATTCTACTCGCTGCGCCTCTGAAGCCTCCCGCCAAGCTTGAATCGCCTTTTCAAAAAACATTCGGTTAGAAAAGCTGATAATTGCAACACCACCGGGTTTTAGGATACGGTAAATCTCGGAAAATACTGCTTCTGGATATTGCACATATTGCACAGATACGCAATTGAGAACAGCATCAAAATCTTCGTCTGGTAAAGGTAGCTGGGGATTTTCGTTAAGATTTTGCACAAAGTAATGATTTAAGCGGGGATTTCGTGCTAATTCCTCAGCGTTGAGTCCGTGTCCCTCCACATGGTCAAACTGCATTTCTTCTGGTAAATGAGACACCCAACTGCTCATCATATCAAAAATGCGGGTGTTGGGTTTGAGGCGATCGCGATATAAATCCGTTAGCTGTTGAATAAATCCTTCATCGACATGGGTGACGAAGCGAGGATAGGTGTAGAACAGTTTATCGTCTGTGTCATCTAATTTCAGGCGCTGATTCGGTCTTAACTGCATAAATCTCTGTTTTGGAGTACTGTTTCCGAAATTTGCGGCAATTTCAGATACTTTTTCACAAACACTATGTAACATATTTTAATAACAGCAAAATACCTAAATAGCAGCATTCAATTTTTATCAATTTAATGTTATATAAACTACACTTCTTACAGCATATTTGGCGACAAATCCGCCTAATCGCATCATTACCCTATTTTAGTTTGTTAGTTTGGATACTGCCCTTATTACTATTTACTTCTGGACATAATAGCCTGATGGCACATGATGAAGCACTTTACGCATCACGTGCGCGTCTGATGTTTGATTCTGGTAATTGGATAGCTCCTTGGGAAACAGCACATCATAAAACTCCTGGCCCTTATTGGTTAATTGCCAGTTTTTACAAGCTGTTTGGTATCAGTGATACTAGCGCGCGTCTTCCTAGTATGATTGCAAGCATTTTTAGTTTGTGCCTTGTGTATGAAATTGGCAAAATTATGCTAGGCAAAAAATTAGGTTGGCTAGCTGCTGCAATTTTAAGTGTGGAATTTCTCTGGCTGCAATACTCTCGTTTAAGTACACCTGATGTACCGATGGTTCTCTTGGTGCTTTTAGCTATTTTGTCTTTAATCAAAGCGGAATTGCATCCCAAATATCGCTACTGGTGGAGTTTTATAACTGGTTTAAGTTTAGGTTTAGGCTTCTTAGTTAGAAGCTTTATGATTTTTTTGCCAATTATAGCTTTATTACCTTATTTAATTTGGGAAAATCGCCGTCATCGTCATCTTACTAACCCAATTTTATATTTAGGTTTTTTCGTAGGTTTAATACCTACCTGTGTTTGGCTGTGGTTAAGCTGGCTGCACTACGGAAATAATAGTTTTGAGGAATTACTCAAGTTTGTTGTACAACTAAGTTCTGAAGAGCGGGACTCTAATGGGCTACTATTCTATTTCTGGAATATTCCTGTAAAAGCATTTCCTTGGGCTTTGTTCGGACTTGTAGGTTTGTTTTTAACTCTCCGTCATCCCATTCCTCGTTACCAGTTAATATTAGTTGGCTTTCCACTTGTTTTATTTATAGAAATTAGTATTTTTAGCACTCGTTTATCTCACTATAGTCTTTGCCTTTATCCGTTCATCGCTTTGTTTGCATCTGTAGGTTTAAACTGGCTAGGCAATATTTACCAGACAGGAATTCCCCCACACTTCCCTCTTCAAAAAAGTAAAAAAAAGATATTGAACCTTTTTGCAAAAAAGAATCTTCCCCGAAACCTCAGTTATGGCTTGGGTGGATTAGGTATTTTACTTGTTATAGCGAGTATTGGCATTTTTAGCTGGGGTAGTTATGATATCCGCAAGTATGCAAGTATTGGCTTGGCTATGGGCTTGGGTTGGTTAATTTTACCTGTGGTGTGGATTGCTCGTTACCACTTTGACAAAAAGTTTCTTACAGCGCGTTATTGGATTGCAGGTTGGTTAATTCCCTGTTGGCTGGCCTTGGCGACGATAGGTAGCATAGGTCTGTTAAGTGATTATAACTCTGGTTTAAAAACTTTTTTACAACAAAGTGCGATCGCTCCAATTCTCCAATCTCATCCTACGTACTATGTGGAGATGGACGCTAAAACGAAAGTACTGCTTAATTTCTATCTTCCTACTCGCCCGCAACCAGTAGTCTCTATTTCCCAAGTACCAGCTTTGAGCTATGCTTGGATCTATGCTAACCAGTCTTCTCAATTATCTCGACCTCACCGCATTATCGGCACTGTCAAAGAGTATCAGTTGATTCAAGTTCTTCCCTAAGAGGATTTTTGAAAAGTCCTCTTCTTGGTAGCAAAACGTTCTAGATCCCCCTAAATCCCCCGATAAATTGGGGGACTTTGAAAGGTTTTGCCCCCCTTTTTAAGGGGGGTTGGGGGGATCAATAAGTGCCTAAAATCACAGCCAACCACTTTTCAAACAACCTCTAAGACATTATATTCAAGTCTTTGCTAAGTATCTAGGCATAAATAAATGTCAAGTTTGTAGTAAGGACTTTAGTCCTGATAATCCTTGCTCTGAGCGATAAATCGCTCACTACAAACTAGGAGTTTATTTTATATTTAATTATGTCTACCTACTTACTGCTTTGATACATTCTGTTTTCAGAAGAACTAAATTATCAGTCTCAAGAACTGCACAAGAGTTAATTAATGTTGCTAAAACAGGTAGAGCCTTTTGTAAATTTGCGTTTGCTTGTTGTGCCGCTGGCTGATATTGTTGTAGCCAAGTGTTTTTAGTTATATATTCTGAAAGGAACGCAGAACGTTCTAATAACCAAAAAGTTATGTGGTATTTTTGAATAAAGTCTTTAACCTGATTAATATCATCAGTATATTGAGCATTAATCAGGTCAATCATCCGCTGGCGAAATTGAGCGTAATATTTTGTATGAATTGGTAATGCATATTCTTTACCCACCAAAATTGTTCTTTGAGCAAAGATAGGTATGTTATCTGCTTCTTGGGAAGTAGAAGCTATGACAATATTTTGCGGTTGCTTTTGCAAAAAGTTATATAATGTTGGGGCTTGACCTGCTAAATAAGGGGTTTTGGGAAAAACTTTTAAGCTACTAGGGTACAAAACCAGTCCTGCGCCAAGGATCGTAATAGTCCCTAAAATTAAAATTTGTCTGCCATTTTGTCTCGACCATCGCAATGCAGCATCTAAAATTATGGTAATAAAGATTGCTGCTGCAAGAGCAAGTACTATCTTCAAAGTATGATGGGTGTAGCGGCTAGGCCAGTGCAGTTTAAAAGCTAAGGCATGGGCAGTAAAAAACATGATTAAACTAGCTATTACTACCTGTAGTAATAGTTTGACTTCATCCTTTACTTGTTTAGTTAGGAGAAAGTGATACTGGAATTTCAGGATAATTGGTAATAATAAACCAAATAATAGTTGAGGAGGTGCAATTAAAGCAAAAAAACCGCTATCTCTACCATCAAACCAATAACTAATAATATTATGAGTAAAATACCTGAATCTTCCTCCATCCCAGTACTCTGGCATAGTTCTCGCAACAGCAGCAGTAATTGTCGGGCCAAATTGTGATGATTGAATAGTATAAGGTAAAATTAGGATGCCAGCAGTTATAGTGGCTGCTACAAATAAAATAAAATCTTTTCGATTATGAGAAATAGTTATCTGCCCATTATGCCAGCGAAATAGTCTCAAAAGTAAAATTAATAAATTGATAAAACCTATGATAGGGTATATTAAACATTGAAGCGCAAATACAATTAATATACCAAATACTGAAGAGCGTATTAAATAATATATAAAAGCTAAAACCAGGGGATAAATAAAATCTCTAGGTGTAGCAGAAAATAGGTCATCATGAAGGCAAAGGCTTTGATTTAAAAGTAAAGAGGCGAGAAATCCCACCATTGGTACTGGTAATATCTCCATAGCAACTACAAAGCAATAGCTAGTTGTAATTAGTCCCAGTACTAATGGAAAAATTTTGCCAAATAAAATTGGATCTATATTTAAAGCTGCAATTATTTTATAAACAATACCATATCCAATTGGTGTCACCGACTGAAAATAATCAGCAATTAAATCCCCAGGAAATAAATCTGGGTTAAAGTAACGATAAATCCAAGAAATATATTCTCGTGCATCGTCGCTCACTATATATTTGCTGGTGAAAGCTTGTCGCAGCCCCATCAAAATATAACCAACAGCAAAAGTTAGACTGAGACTGTACCAAAAAATAACAGTCAATCTAGATTGATGTCGGCTTTTTTGAGTAATAGGTGTTGTTAAAAATTTTTGTAATAGTGAAATTAGCATTGTACGCGTCTATGTCTGAAGAAATTATGTTAATTAGGAAAATCAAAAGCTTTTTTCAATTTTTATGATTGTACAATCTTCAAGTACTGAGCGGTTATTTATAAAGCCAATAATTCTAGTAACACTCTGTTTTTTACCCAGAACGAAAGGTCATGAAAGCCGAACTGTCTGGATTAAGCCGGGGACTAGGGACTGGGAAGAAGGAATAAAGGTGTACTGAGTTTTTTTTACGCAATCAAATATGAGTCCTATATCTTCCCATTCATATCCAACAAGTAGCCTCTATTTCGCAAATACCAGTTTTGAGCTATGCTTGGATCTATGCTGACTAGTCCCCTAAATTACCTCGGTTTTACCGCATTCTTGGTACAGTAAAAGAGTACCAGTTGATTCAAGTTCTTCCCTAAGATAGATGTAAAGTAATTATTGCTAAAAGAAATTAGTTTAGTTAGAATAATAGTACGCACACTAAGTATTTTGCTAAATGGTTTCTACATCTAATCACTCCCCAACCTTAGAGTCGTGGCAGCAAAATCTGGCACCATATAATTTGGGCTACAGAATCAAATTAGTCTCGCAATTGCTGAGTCGCAAGTTTACTGAGAGGCTAGAACCCTTTGGATTGACGCCATTTCACTGGTTGGTGTTGTGCTGTCTTTGGCAAGAAGATGGTCTACCTACTTCTAGTATTGGAGACAAACTCAAACAAGTGGGAGGCACTTTAACAGGCGTACTAGATCGGATGGAAGAACGCGGTTTGGTGCGTCGCGAACGCGACACTCAAGACCGGCGCATCTGGCGAATCTGGCTCACGGATGCAGGAAAGGAACTAGAAGCTGTTTTACCGCCAATCGCCGCAGCCGTGCGTGATGAAGCAATGGATGGTATTTCCTTTGCCGATCGCGAACTGTTTTCCCAAATCTTGAATCGAGCGATCGCTAACCTGTCTTAAAGATGATTTTATAATCACCCGACCGGGGGAGGCAGTGTAAAGATATGTTTTGAGATAATATTACGCATACTAAGGAATAAGGATTTTTTTCCGGGAAAACTACGCATTCTAAATAAACGACTATTAATCAAGTTATTGAACGGGCAAACGAGGTAAGAATCATGGGTGCTAATACTTTAAACGGACGCAACGGACACAAAACCCCAACTTTAGAAAAAGAAGTGATTCCCGATTTAGAGACTTTAGAAACTGTTACTACAGAGACATCCACAACAGCAGAAGCACCTGTTGTAACTCCTGAGACGGAGAAAGAAGTTCCAGCAAAACCGAAGCGGAAAAGACCGACTGGTTTAATTTTGGCAGGATTAGGCGTAGGTGCGATCGCCGCAGGTACTTTTGGTCTTCACTACTGGCAATACGCCTCTACCCACCAGGAAACAGACAACGCCACCGTCGCGGGAAATATTCACCAAGTTAGTAGTCGCATTCCCGGAACTGTAAGTGAAGTGCTGGTGAATGACAACCAACTGGTGCAACCGGGACAATTGTTGGTGAAGTTAGATCCACGGGACTATGAAAGTAAGGTGCAACAGGCACAAGCCGCCCTCGAAAATGCTCGTGGTCAAGCGCAAGCTGCTCAAGCAAATATTGCTTTGAGTTCACAAACCACCACTGGTAAGACAACTCAAGCGCAAGGAGATGTCAGTGGTGCAGTAGCAGCAATTTCTACAGCTCAAGCAGCAGTCCAAGAAGCTCAAGCTGGGATACCAGCAGCGCAAGCTGAAGTCAGACTAGCCGAAGCAGGAATTCCTGCCGCCCAAGCGCAGGTAGCGCAAACAAATGCGAATTTGGAAAATGCCCAAGCAGATTACAATCGTTACAACCAGTTGTATCAATCAGGTGCGATCGCTCGCCAGCAGCTAGACGCATCCAAGGCCGCTTTTAACGTGGCTACAGCACAAAGGAATGCTGCTCTTCAGGGAGTACAACAAGCTCAAGCCAGGTTAGCCTCTGCGAGAGTTGGTGTTGCCAAAGCCCAGTCTCAACTAGCACAGGCGCAAGAAAATGTCACCAACGCCCAAGCTAAATTGGCAGCATCTAAGGGAGGATTGCAACAAGCTACCGCAGGCGGACAAGATACCACAGTCAAACGCAGTCAATACGAAGCGGCAAAAGCAGCGATCGCGCAATCAGAAGCATCGCTCAAAGATGCACAATTGCAACTATCCTATGTAAATGTTACCGCCCCCAGTGCTGGACGGGTAGGTAGAAAAAACGTGGAAGTTGGCAACCGCGTTGCAGCAGGAACACCATTAATGGCGATCGTCGATAACAGCTATTGGGTAGTTGCGAACTTCAAAGAAACTCAATTAGAAAAGATGCGCCCAGGAGAGCCAGTAGAGATCAAGTTAGATAGTTTCCCTCATCACACCTTTATCGGTCGTGTTGACAGTATTTCGCCAGCTTCCGGCGCTCAGTTTGCCTTATTGCCACCCGATAATGCTACAGGTAACTTTACTAAAGTCGTCCAACGCATTCCAGTAAAAGTAGTTTTCGACCAAAAGAGCATTCAAGGATATGAATCGCGGATTACTCCTGGGATGTCTGCGGAAGTTGCGGTGGAAGTCAAGTAATATCATGTTTCCCAAATTACCCATAATAAAAGAACCCCACCCCCAGCCCCTCCCCGCTTGCGGGGAGGGGAGACAAAGTGTAGCTTTGGCGGGGTGGGGTTCTTGGGGTTTAGTAAGTAATCAACCAGACATCATTAAATACGAAATTACCTGTAAACAAAATGAAAAACCTCTTTCTGCCTATGACATTCTCCTACATCTAAAGAGAGGCGTATAGAGATCGGGTGAAATGATATCTATGAAAGCAGATTGGTATAAAACAAGCCTGAGATGAAAAAACCGCTACTACCTGCATTAAGGTCAAGAAACTACCAACTGTTTTTTACTGGGCAAGGTATTTCCCTAATTGGGACGTGGATGACGCAACTTGCCACAATTTGGCTAGTTTATGACTTGACAAAATCCCCATTCATGCTGGGAGTTGTGGGATTTTCTAGTCAAATTCCTAACTTTTTTTTAGCTCCCTTTGGCGGAGTATTTGTAGATCGCTTTTCTCGCTATCGTACTTTAATTGGTACGCAAGTCTTGGCGATGATTCAATCGTTAACATTAGCAGTGCTGGCGCTAACTGGAGTGATTGAGGTATGGCACATCATCGCCTTGAGCTTGTTCCAAGGATTTATTAACGCCTTAGATGCGCCAGCCCGTCAAGCTTTTGTGCCAGAATTAGTTGAACGCAGAGAAGATTTAGCCAATGCGATCGCGATTAATTCCACGATGTTCAACGGTGCTAGATTAATTGGCCCTGCGATCGGGGGTTTATTAATTGCTGGCGTTGGAACTGGCTATTGTTTTTTGATTGATGGTTTGAGCTACGTTGCTGTAATCGCCGGTTTATTGGCGATGAAAGTTAAACCTTGGAAAAATTCGGTAACTGATGGTAATCCCTTACAAAAAGTCAAAGAGGGATTTGTATATGCCTTTAGCTTCTCACCCATTCGCTCCATCTTATTGCTATCAGCTTTAGTCAGCCTGATGGGACTGCAAAACACTATTCTCGTCCCAATTATTGCCGAACAAGTTCTCAAAGGTGGTGCAGAAAGTTTAGGGTTTTTGATGGCGGCATCTGGAGTTGGAGCCTTAACTGGTGGTATTTATCTAGCTACGCGCCAAACAATCTTAGGAATTGGGAAATTGATTGCTCTAGCTCCAGCAATTTTAGGAATTGGTTTAATTGCCTTTTCTTTATCTAGATTTTTACCACTCTCTTTATTTACAATGTTATTTGTTGGCTTAGGAACAATTCTTCAGATTGCTGCTAGCAACACATTTTTACAAACCATTGTTGAAGACGATAAACGCGGGCGATTGATGAGCTTATACACAATGTCATTTTTGGGAATGATTCCCGTAGGTAATTTATTAGGAGGTTTCCTAGCAAGTCGTATTGGCGCTTCTAACACTTTAATGATTGATGGGATAGCTTGTATTTTAGGGTCAATTATTTTTAGCAGACAGTTACCTGCTTTAAGAAAAATAATGCGTCCAATTTATGAGCAAAAGGGGATTATTACGACTCAAGAAGTTTAAGATAAATAACCTCAGTTAAATTTAGATTTATGTTAACGAGACTTTCTATAGCAATTCTTTTTTAATTTTTAGCGTTGCTGATTCCAGCTCGCGCAGAGGCAAAGAACATATTGCTATAAGATTCAATAATAAAGTTTTTTGCTACTTAACCTTGAAACTGGAACAAACTTATGGCTAATACAGGTGTAATTCGTCAGCAAGGGCAAAATCCTGCTTTACCACCAGAGCGTGTACCGTTAAGAATCTGGATTGGTGTATTAGCCAGTATGCTTGGTGCATTTATGGCGGTATTGGATATTCAAATAACTAATGCTTCACTGCAAGATATTCAAGCAAGTTTAGGAGCAACTCTCGAAGAAGGTTCTTGGATTTCTACCGCATATCTCGTAGCAGAAATTGTGGTAATCCCTCTAACAGGATGGTTATCACGAGTATTTTCTCTGCAACGTTATTTATTAGTCAATACTGGACTCTTTATCTTCTTTTCTATATGCTGTGCTTGGTCGTGGGATCTTAATTCCATGATTTTCTTTCGCGCCTTGCAAGGTTTTAGCGGAGGAGTTTTAATTCCCACTGCTATGACAGTTGTCTTAACAACTTTACCCCAATCAAAACAATCAGTCGGACTGGCTGCATTTGGGTTTAGTGCAGTTTTTGCACCCTCAATTGGCCCGACATTAGGAGGTTGGTTAACCGAAAATTTTGGTTGGGAATACAACTTTTATATCAATGTAATTCCAGGAGCATTAATGCTGGCTGGTGTTTGGTACGGAATTAAGCAAGAAAAACCCCAAATTAATTTACTGAAACAAGGTGACTGGTGGGGAATTATTGCAATGGCTATTGGCTTAGGTTCCCTGCAAGTTGTTTTAGAAGAAGGTAGCCGTAAAGATTGGTTTGGTTCAGGGTTGATTGTGCGCTTAAGTGTAATTGCAGTAATTTTTTTGGCGATATTTTTCTTTATAGAATTAACTCGTAAACAACCATTTATTGATTTACGGCTTGTACTTAGGCGGAACTTTGGTTTAGCCAGTATTGTTAATGTGTCGTTGGGAGTAGGATTGTATGGTTCAATTTATATTTTACCATTGTATCTCGCTCAAATTCAACAATACAATGCTCTGCAAATTGGTGAAGTATTAATTTGGGCCGGTATTCCTCAACTGTTTATTATTCCCTTCATACCAAAATTGATGCAACGCCTTGACGTGCGTTTCATGGTAGCTTTTGGTGTGACTTTGTTTTCCATCAGTGCATTTATGAACTCTGGAATGACTAATGAAACAGGGTTAGATCAATTACGCTGGTCGCAATTTGTGCGTGCAATGGGACAACCCCTAATTATGGTGCCGCTTAGTTCTATTGCTACTGCTGGTTTGAGTCCGAAAGAAGCAGGTTCGGCAAGTGGTTTATTTAATATGATGCGGAATCTAGGCGGTTCTATTGGAATTGCTTCTTTAGCGACTTTATTAGCAAACAGAGAGCAATTTCACTCGAATAGATTGGGTGATGGAGTATCTTTATATAATCCAGAAATTCAACAACGAATTGACCAAATGACGCAGTATTTTGTCAGTAAAGGAGCAGATTTAAGTACAGCCCAAAATCAGGCGATCGCATCTATATCCAATATAGTCCGCCGGGAAGCATTTGTAATGGCTTTTAACGATTGTTTCTACTTTATTGGTATTGCATTATTACTCAGTGGGATTGCTATTTTATTCCTCAAAAAGGTGAAGCCAAGTGGTGGCGCTGTTGCTCATTAGATTTGTGTTCTATCGGTTAAAATGTTTGATAAAACTACTAAGGTACTAAAATGGTCATTAGCCAAAGTGAGTACTATATCTCCCCAGAAGAATATTTAGAAGGCGAGAAAGTAAGTGAAATCAAACACGAGTATATTGATGGGCAAGTCTACGCAATGGCAGGAGCAAGTGATGCTCATGTAACTGTAGTAGGAAACTTGTTTTCCCTACTGCGAAACCATCTCCGGGGTAGTGGTTGCCGTGTCTATATGTTAGACATGAAAGCACAAATTGAGGTCATAAATCGCTATTTTTATCCCGATGTGATGGTGACTTGCGATACACGAGATAAAGAATTTGAATATTTTAAGTGCTATCCTTCCTTAATTATCAAAGTGCTTTCTGAATCAACCGAAGGCTATGACAGAGGGAAGAAATTTGCTAGTTACCGACACTTAGAATCGTTACAAGAATATGTGCTAATTTCACCAGACAGAATGAGTGTAGAATGCTTCCGTCGCAACGAACAAAGACAGTGGGTACTTTACCCTTATGAACAAGAGGGAGAAGTGCATTTAGCTAGCGTTGATTTTCGTTGTGCGATGCCAGAAATATATGAAGATGTAATATTAGTAGATGAGAATATTTCCTAATCTAACATTTCTGGATCAATTCCTAAAGCATTGAGTTGTTCAGCAGATAGCGATCGCAACTTCTCTGTAATTAAGAGCCGCTTTTGTCGTTCAGTTTCAGCGTTTTGTCGCTCAACCACAGCACGTTCCTCACCCGTTAGCAGTAAATTTCCTTGTATATCCCACCACCGCAACCAAGGTAAATCTGCATTTTGATAAAATCCTTGCCAGATTCCTAACTCTACACCCATAGGAGCAATTGGGTAATGTCCTCGTTCATTGGGTTGCATCAGTTGATAAGTATTATCAAGTAGGTGGTAAACTTCTACTTGAGCTTTTGCTACTTCATAAATTCCATAATAAGGCACTCGAATTGCCTGCTCATAAACCCAAAACTTACCAACATTTCCACCTTCACCTTGAGATGGCGGTGTGTTATCTCGTTCTTCTGAACCATCTCCAGAGACAAATTCAATCACAATTAAGGGCGCAACATACTCCTTCCACAACACATAAGAACGGCGCATTTTACCGTTAAGTATCGGTGGTACATTGGGTACATAAAACCAGTCTGGTGCTTCAGCCCCTTTCTCAGGAGGATCTGTTAATCGCCAGTAGATACCAGAATCTTGTCCAATACAATATTGACTGTCGGGATGAAGTTTCTCTAAAACAGGTTTAATTGAATCTGTAATTAAAATGCTTTGCGGATGCTCTTGAAGATTTTTCACGAATGTACCATCTGAGTCTGGTAACTGAGTGTGATCGGGTAAAGTTAATGCCGATAAGGAAGTCATAGGCTTTAACGAAGGTTTGTCTGATTTTTATTGTAGATTGCTATTTTGCTATTTTTGAATAGACATATGACTAAGTTAGATGCCATTTATATAACAAAAGTCAATCTTTCTATATGAAAAAAGCTATTACGATTACTGCGGATATTCTCTATATCCTCATAATCATTCGCATTCGGCTTAACTATAGACAATAGAAAATGAGAACCTATTGCTCGTAAATCGTATGGTATTACATGAGTTGGTATATCAAAAATCCATCCTATGCCTGCCCATGCAGTATTTTCCGAACGTTCCCAGATTACCCTTGTGTATCTCCCATGTGAAAAATCACTCTTACAGTTTCTCTGGCTAACAGAAATATTTCATTCATTACAATACAATATTCTGTTTCGATACTTTTTAGAGGGTGGGATAGCCCACCCCACAATCATTACAAACCAAATGCAAAATTCCGCAGTAATAGATGCATAATACCCGATCGCATTTCTAGCAAAGCATCTTTAAAGCCGATCGCAGGAACTCTTCTTAACTTTTATCCACTGAATAATATGGTTCTCAGGAAACACTAGGCTCATCAGCAGTTTTGATCTCTTTTAAAATTCGTTCTACTTGGTTAACTTTTTCACCTCTATTCTGTTCTTTGAAAATATTTAAAGCTTTTTCTAAAGAAGATAGCGCCTCGTCTTTTTTATTTGTTTGCCACAATGCTATTGCAAAATTAGTCAGCCCTTCGCCATAATTAGGATTAATTTCCAGAGCTTTTTTATATTCAGTAATGGCTTCTTGCCAGCGACCTTGGCTTGCGTAAACAACACCGATCGCATTGTAAGCTAGAGCGTATTTTGGCTTAAGGCGAATGGCTTCTCGATAAGAACTAATTGCATCTTCCGGTTTCTTTTGCCGAAAAAGTACATTTCCCAGTTGAAAGTGTCCGAAAGCATCTTCTGGGAATTTTTTAATTAATTTGCGTAAATTTTCCTCTGCACCTGTTAAGTCTCCCTGACTAAATAAACCATTGGCTTGTTGCAGGAGTTGCGATCGCTCTGGTGTATCTGTACCTGAAGATTGGGCGATTTTTTGTGGTTGTCTCTGTGCAAACTGTTCTGGCGAATGCAAAGAAACTTGTCCAGGAACCGCTAACACTAATGGTGATATCCCCATTACACTGATAATACTCAGCATCATGCAGCCAACAGGTTGAACAAATGCTGATTTGGATTTGCACTTCACCTTCATCGCCCTGAATGCCTCAATAATGTTCTAATCTTTATGATAAATTGGCCTGCGTTAGCGCGTAATGCATCACAAGAGAGACGATAAGGGCGCATATATATATGCGCCCTTATTAAGCTAATTTGGAATTATTTACACACCTTCTCGTAACTTATCCAACACACCCCGATCTTCCAATGTCGAAGTATCTCCAGATACCTCTTGTCCGGCGGCTAGATTCCGCAGCAAGCGCCGCATAATTTTACCCGATCGCGTTTTAGGCAAAGCGTCTGTAAAGCGAATTTCTCCGGGACGTGCGATCGCACCGATTTCTTTGACAACGTGCTGCTTGAGTTCTTTACTCAGTTCTTCACTTCCCTGATAAGTGCCTTCTAAAGTCACAAAAGCCACTACTTCTTCACCCTTAAGTTCATCGGGTTTACCTACTACCGCCGCTTCTGCAACTGCTGGATGCGAAACTAAGGCTGATTCTACTTCCATTGTACCGAGTCGATGCCCTGAGACATTCAACACGTCATCGACACGACCCATTACCCAGAAGTAGCCGTCTTCATCAAGTCTTGCGCCATCACCAGCAAAGTAAGTATAGTTCCCATCTTTAGGTGGAATGTGTTCCCAATAGGTGCGGCGGAAGCGTTCTGGATCGCCGTAAACTGTCCGCATCATTCCTGGCCAGGGATGGCGCACCGCCAAATAACCACCTTCCTTATTGGGTACGGTGTTTCCTTCTAGATCCACGATATCTGCAATAATTCCAGGGAAGGGGAGGGTTGCTGAACCGGGTTTAGTGGGAATTGCTCCTGGTAGCGGTGTAATCATGATACCGCCGGTTTCCGTTTGCCACCAAGTATCAACTATTGGACAACGTTCTCCACCTATAACTTTGTGATACCACATCCAAGCTTCGGGGTTAATCGGTTCGCCGACGGTTCCCAGCAAACGCAACGAAGACAAGTTTCGCGCGTTGGGATGTTGTTCTCCCATCTTAATAAATGCCCGAATTGCCGTAGGTGCAGTATAAAAAACATTAACGCCGTATTTTTCAATTACATCCCAAAAACAGCCAGGATTAGAAGTCCGGGGCGCACCTTCATACATCACTGTGGTTGCACCGTTGGAAAGCGGGCCGTAGACAATGTAGCTATGTCCCGTAATCCAACCGACATCTGCGGTACACCAGTATACATCTGTGTCTTGCAGGTCAAAGATCCACTTGGTGGTGATATGGGTATACAGATTATAACCAGCAGTTGTATGCACTACACCCTTCGGTTTGCCGGTGCTGCCAGAAGTGTAGAGGACAAACAGCATATCTTCACTGTCCATCGGTTCGGCGGGACAATCTGCTGATACACCTTTTTGCAAATCATGCCACCAATGGTCGCGTCCACCCAACTGCATATAAGTTTCTTGTCCGGTGCGCTTGACAACGAGGACATTTTCAACGCTGGGAACAGCACCATCAGCCAAGGCTTTATCTACCTGTGCCTTGAGAGGAACGATCGCATCTTTGCGCCAACCACCATCAGCCGTAATTACCAGTTTAGCTTTTGCATCGATTAAGCGATCGCGCAAAGCTTCGGCACTAAAACCACCAAATACTACGCTGTGGGGTGCGCCGATTCGGGCACAGGCTAACATGGCGATCGCAGCTTCGGGAATCATTGGCATATAAATACCAACGCGATCGCCTTTTTGTACGCCTAGTTGCTTCAATACATTGGCAAACTGGCAAACTTCTCGGTGCAGTTGGGCGTAGGTAAGGGTACGGGAATCACCTGGTTCTCCTTCCCAAATCAATGCGGCTTTATTTTTGCGCCAGGTAGTGAGATGTCTGTCAAGGCAGTTGTAAGAAATATTCATCTTACCGCCAACGAACCACTTAGCAAAAGGTGGTTGCCAATCTAATACTGTGTCCCATTTTTGGAACCATTCTAATTCTTTTCCAGCTAAATCTGCCCAAAATTGCTGCGGATCGGCTTTGGCTTTATCGTAGAGACGCTGATAGTCATCCAGACTTTTGATATGGGCGTTCTGCGAGAATTCTGAACTAGGATGAAAAAGGCGGTTTTCTTGTAGGATTGATTCTATAGTTGGTTGAGACATGATTACATTTACGAGCGGTATTGTTACTGAAAACTATTTTTAGCTTAGTTGTGCTAGACGCTGTTTAGATTTTCGTTAAGCTAGATAAAAATTGCTGAGTTATTTAGTTTACATTCATTTTCATCTAGAACTTATCAGTTAATACCATTATTAAGTCTGAATGAATCTCCAGATGCAATAGAGTTATTAAGGAATGCATCCCAGTTTTTATTTAGCACTGAGAGAATAACTATCATTGCGTACTCCTACAGAGAAGCAAGCTACGCGCAGCCTCTTGTAGAGAGTAGGAACTACGAACGTAAGTGCGTGTCGCAGACAAGCAATCGCATGGACTAGTTCTTAGTTGGAGATTTTGCGGCGGATTGTGCTGGCAATACTAATGTTAAAAAATGATAAGTTCAGATTGAACTAAATAAAATTAATTAATACGTATCTATCTTAGGTTATAGTTTATTTGGCTTCTAAAGATTGATAGTTGATGGTTTTAAACAGCATGATAACTACACTCATACTGGCCATGTTTTACAAAAAAATAAATCTATATGCATAGACGAGCGCCCTTATATTATTTATTTTTAGGAGTATTAACGAGTTCTAGCTGTTTTATCTTCAGTGTAGCAGCCCAAGTCCCATCTAATTCGCAGCAATCCTCGACTCGGAGTGAAGCTCAAGCTGCTAGTTGGTTTGAAGCCCATCGTGCCCAGTCAGGCGCTTTACGAGCATTTGTACAGCGAATGCCGAAGGGAGGAGATATCCACAGTCATCTCAGCGGGGCTGTGTACGCAGAACACTATCTGGAGTGGGCTGCCACCGATGGGTATTGTGTGAATCCAAAGGTAGGGGCTTTAGTTGAGCCTAAAGCTTGCGGTCAGGACAGTAGCTATTTTCCAGCTTCAGAATTGTTAAACCGAACATCTATTTATGATTCCTTAATAAATCGTTGGTCTACTCGCAACTTCCAATTTGCTGGTAAATCAGGACACGACCAATTTTTTGAAGCTTTTAGTGGTTTTGGGACAATATCAGACTCTATGAGCCGTCGGGATGATATGGTCGCGTCAGTAGCAAATCGAGCAGCTTCGCAGCATATTAATTATCTAGAGTTAATGCTTACTTTTCAGGGCAGTGAGGTTCGACAGCTAGGGCGTGAAGTTGGTTGGAATAAAGATTTGCAAGAGATGCACCGTCAATTGCTCAAACGAGGATTAACCAAGCTAGTGACACTGGGTAGCCAGCAATTTGCACAGTTGGAGGGCGAAGTCTCGAAAACACTCGGTTGCAGCACTCCATCAGCACAGCCTGGATGTGCAGTGACGGTGCGCTATTTGCAGCAAACGACAAGAACAAAGTCGCCTGTTGAAGTGTTTGCTCAGTTAGCTTATGCCTTTGCACTAGCTTCATCAGATTCGCGGGTAGTTGGCATCAATCTTGTCGCCCCAGAAGACAACCCGATTGCACTGCGCGACTACACCCTGCAAATGCAAATGCTGCAATTTTTCAAACGTCAATATCCCGATGTTAAGGTCGCACTCCATGCAGGAGAGTTAACTTTCGGTTTGGTTCCGACTGAGGATTTACGT
Source organism: Nostoc sp. DedQUE08 (assembly GCF_034530895.1). Classification (NCBI taxonomy): domain Bacteria; kingdom Bacillati; phylum Cyanobacteriota; class Cyanophyceae; order Nostocales; family Nostocaceae; genus Nostoc; species Nostoc sp. DedQUE08. The sequence goes on along the minus strand of NZ_JAVRCD010000005.1, from coordinate 2,216 downwards.
TTTCATATTCGGCAAGCTGTAGAAGTGGCACAGGCATCTCGCATCGGACATGGCGTGGATATTCTTTTTGAGGAGCGTCCCTTCGAGTTGATGGAGCAAATGCGGCGACTCGGCGTATTGGTCGAAATCTGCCTGACCAGTAATGAAGTCATTTTGAATGTCCAGGGAGATGAGCATCCTTTTAGGGAGTATTGGAAGGCTGGAGTACCACTGACCCTTGCTTCAGATGATGAAGGCATTTCCCGGATTGATTTGAGTCATGAATATCTGTTAGCGGCAACGAGATATGGACTGGGATATAAAGACCTCAAGCGACTGGCTCGCAATAGCTTAGAATATAGTTTCGCTACGGGAAATAGTCTCTGGAAGTCGCCTGAGTTTAAGGCAATGGTTCCAGCTTGTGCAAGCGATACCCCTGGTGAAACCTCTGTTTCTCAAGGGTGCAGTGCTTTTTTGCAGAAGAACGATCGCGCGCGAATTCAATGGCAGCTAGAGTCGGAATTTGCTCAGTTTGAGCCAATGAAGAACTGGCTTTGAGTGATTTTCACGAAAAATGTAAAGCGACAAATTAGAAGTCAAGTTTTTCATACCTGCAAGCTTTATTAGAAACAATACTTTTGCCAAAATTTTTCTTGGTACAAATGAAGCTGAGTTTGCAATGTTAGTTAGCGATCGCTACCAATGTCAAGATTTAGAAACGGAAGTACTTAGAAGGTTGCTGTAAGTAGGGCGTGATGAACATTTAACGCTAATTAGTGCCGACATTCTGACTGAAAATTCTGCAATGCAAGTTCTCTTGTAACATTCAACATTTATTCTTCTGTAATTTGCACTCCAAAATGCAAATCTACCAAGGGCGATAATGCCTAATGGTACAATAACAGAAGCATGAAAGCGTGAATAAAAAACTCCTCATTTCTCCTCAAGAAGTCACGTCACTGTTAGCAGAAAAATCATCCCAGACTGTGATTATCGATACGCGAAGTCAAGAAGATTATGATATTTCTCATATTTATCAAGCGATAAATATTAGAGATTTTTTCACCTATCTTTTAGAGAATTCCTCCCCAGCAGGATTAAAGGAATTGCAAGAGTTTTTTGCAGAAATCATGAGCCGGGTAGGAATATCTGGTGCAGAACATTTAATTGTGTATGAAGATGCTTTAAATAAAGGTTATGGTCAATCTTGTCGAGCAGCTTTCTTACTGAAATATTTGGGTTGCGCTCAAGTATCTATTTTACATGGAGGATATAAAGCATGGCTCAAGGCAGGATTACCTACTACCGATGAAGTACCGAAGCGTGAAAGCAGCATATTTAGATTGCATCCTAATGCTGACATAATGGTGACTACCACAGAGATGTTGCAAGCAATTGAGAATCCAGCAATTATTAAATTAGATGTGCGCGATCGCAACGAATGGCTTGGGTTGAGTTCTTCTCCTTACCATCCTGATTTTTGTCCCCGCAAAGGTAGAATCCCTAACTCTGTATGGTTAGAATGGCATCATCTGATGAATTCTGAATCAGAAATCCCTACGTTGCGATCGCCAGATGAAATCCGAGAAATTTGTCAGTCAGTAGGTATTACTTCAAAGTCAATTGTGTACATTTACTGCTTTAAGGGTTCAAGGGCTGCGAATACATTAATAGCCCTTGAAGAGGCAGGAATTTCTGCTAGAAATTATTTTGGCTCTTGGAATGAATGGTCTCGTGATTTTTCGCTACCAATTGATAGCAGAGTCATACAATAAGGGTATAAACTTGACTCCTAAATTTTGAATTATTCTTCAATCAGACATCAACATTTATCTGTTCTATTTGTCTCGCGGCTTTATCCCAAAGCTTTGCTGAAGTCTCATCTTGCCAATGAGTTCTCAGATTTTCCGCTTTTTTGTGACATATTCGTTCTAACATTTCTAATATTGCGGATAATGTCAGTTGATTAATTAATGATTCTAAAATCTCCATATATTCTTTTTGCATGATATTTACCTCCTTAATGTCATTCAAGATATGCCAACAAAACCCACTTGCTCTTAACCTTTGCATTAAGATTTGTTGCAAAATAGTACTAATATTCTGTCAGCTTATATATGCAGTTTAACCTATTCTGAATACTCAATTTTGAAAATTTGTTTTTAATAGATGAAAAAACTGTTTGGCGTTGCATAATAGAGGGATGAATTGAGGTCATCTACTGTGCAATGTCCATA